>SKIE01000123.1 GCA_007116585.1 Wenzhouxiangella sp.
GGCTTCCTGCTGGGCAATCCACTATTTTAGCGAAAAATTAAGCATGGCTCCAATTATAATGAACCATCGACAACATGGGTCATCACGCGACTGAATGAGGTCGCGGCTGGCCTTGTGATTCCCGCACCAAAGATGCCCGCTGTGCCCAAGCTCGTAGGATTTCTGCTCCAGTTTATCGTGTTGGGCCTCGCAGCGGCGTTCATTACCGTCTGGTTTCGTCCCGAGTGGCTGCCGGCCTTCGAACAAACCAGCCGCGTCCCGACAGCCACCTCTTTTGCCGATGCCGTCAACCGCTCGGCGCGCAGCGTAGTCAGCATTCACACCCGAACCCTGGTGACCGAACCCCTGCAGCTGGAATCCAGTGACCCCCTGCTCAGCGCGCTCTACGGGGATCGTCTGGTGACCCGGCCGCGCCGCGGGTTGGGTTCAGGCGTCATCCTCAGCGAAGACGGGCTGATCCTGACCGCCCTGCACGTGATTTCCGGCGTCGACGACGTCATGGTCGCGCTGTGGGACGGCCAGACCGCACCGGCGCAGTTGGTCGGCGCCGACCCGGCGACCGATCTGGCGGTGCTCAAGATCGACGCCGAGGGGCTACCGGCGGCCGACCTGACCTCGGCCGCCCGGCCACGCGCCGGCGACGTGGTGCTGGCCATTGGCAACGCCTTTGGCCTGAGCCACACCGTCACCATGGGCATTGTCAGCGCCACCGGCCGGGGACAGCTCAACCTGACCGCGCTGGAAGACTTCATTCAAACCGATGCCGCCATCAACGCGGGCAACAGTGGCGGCGTGCTGATCAACCCGGCCGGCGAGGTAGTGGGGATCAACTCGGCCTCGCTCAGCCAGAATCTGGGCGCACAGGGCATCAGCTTTGCCATTCCGGCCGCACTGGCCCATCAGATCGCCGAACAGATCATCGAATACGGCCAGGTCCAGCGAGCCTGGCTGGGCGCGGAACTGGCTGATGTCAGCATCAGCTTCCACCCCGACCAGCGCGCACGCCCCGGCGCTCGCATCACTCGAATTCATCGTGGCGGACCGGCCTGGCGCTCCGGCCTTCGGGCCGGTGACATCCTGCTCAGCGCCGATGACGACCCCTTTGGCACGGCGCGCGAACTGATGCTGCGCATCGCCCGGTTGATGCCGGGACATGAGATGGAGGTCGAAGTCATGCGCGGCGGCCAGGTGTTCACCACCAGCATCGTGCTGATTCAGCAGCCACCGCTGCCCAGCTGAGCACTACACTGTCGCTGTTGCACGAGCCCCCACCACTGACCGGAGCAAGACCTTGAGCATCAAGTCCGACCGCTGGATCCGCAGGATGGCCGAAGAACACGGCATGATCGAACCGTTCGAACCTGGCCAGGTCCGGACCAGCGAGGGGCGCAAGCTGGTCTCGTTCGGCACCTCCAGCTACGGCTACGACGGGCGCTGCGCGGATGAATTCAAGATTTTCACCAACATCAACTCCGCGGTAGTGGATCCCAAACACTTTGACCAGAACAGCTTTGTCGATTTCAAGGGCGATACCTGCATCATTCCGCCCAACTCCTTCGCCCTGGCCCGGACGGTGGAGTACTTCCGCATCCCGCGCAATGTACTCACCATCTGCCTGGGCAAGTCGACCTACGCCCGCTGCGGCATCATCGTCAACGTGACGCCGCTGGAACCGGAATGGGAGGGCCATGTGACCCTGGAGTTTTCCAACACCACCCCCCTCCCGGCTCGCATTTACGCCAATGAAGGGGTGGCGCAATTTCTTTTCCTTGAGTCCGACGAGGCCTGTGAGACCTCGTATGCCGATCGCGCCGGCAAGTACATGGGCCAGCGCGGCGTCACGCTGCCCAAGGCCTGAAGAACCCGGCTGCCTACTCGACGATCTTGATTTTCGGCATGCGCACCGAAGTGTTGCGTGCCTGCACCGACAGCAGCGCCGCCGTGCGCCGGGCAATTTCGCGGAAACGCTGCGAGGCGGCGTTGTCCGGATCGGCTGCCACGATCGGCGCACCCTCATCCGTTGAACGTCCCAGCCCGGCATTGAGCGGCACCTGACCGAGCAGCGGCAGGCCCAGCTCAGCGGCAATGCGCTCACCGCCACCGCTGCCGAACACCGCTTCCTCGAAGCCGCAGTTGGAGCAGATGTGCGTGCTCATGTTTTCCAGCACGCCGAGCACCGGAATCTTGACCTTGCTGAACATCAAGGCCGCGCGGCGCACGTCGTCAACCGCCACTTCCTGCGGCGTGGTGACCGCGATGGCGCCGGCCACCGGAATCTGCTGCGACAGGCTGAGCTGGATATCGCCGGTGCCGGGTGGCAGATCCACAACCAGGTAGTCGAGATCGTCCCACAAGGTGTGGGCAAACATCTGCTGCAGCGCCTGGGTGGCCATCGGCCCGCGCCAGATCATGGCCTGGTCCTGCTTGACCAACACGCCGATTGACATGGCCTGCAGGCCGTGCGACTCCATGGGCAGAATCTTTTGCCCATCGGTGGTCTGCGGCCCGCCTTTCAGCCCCAGCATGCGCGGCTGGCTGGGGCCGTAGATATCGGCATCAAGAATGCCGACGTTGGCCCCCTCGGCCTGCAGCGCCAGCGCCAGGTTGGCCGCAACAGTCGATTTCCCGACCCCACCCTTGCCGGATGAAACGGCCAGCACGTTGCGCACGCCCTGAATCGGCGTCAGGCCCTCCTGCACGGCGTGCTCGGCCACCTGAAAACCGACATCGACCTTGACCGCACTGACCTCGTCATCTGCCGAAAGAGTGTCGTGCGCGACGCGGGCCAGGCGCTCGGCCCAGCCAGCGGCCGGATAGCCCAGCACGATATCGACCGCCACCTTGCCATCGACTACCGCCAGACCGCGCACCGCATCGCCCAGTGGCTGGCCGGTATGCGGATCGTGAATGGCGGCAATCAGGTGTTTGAGACGGGACTGGAGCGGGTCGGACATGGGTGTGCAAACCTCGAGTAAAAAAAGGGGACAAAATCAGTCCTTGATTGTATCAAGCCAAGGGCCTCAGCGCCCGCGAGCGTGCGATAATTTTGCCCATGACTAATCCCACGAACACCAAGCGCCGCATTCTCGTCACCGCCGCCCTGCCCTACGCCAACGGCCCGATTCACCTGGGCCACATGCTGGAATACATCCAGACCGATATCTGGGCCCGCTTCCAGCGCGCCCGCGGGCACGAGGTGTGGTTTGCCTGGGCCGATGACGCCCACGGCACGCCAATCATGCTGCACGCCGAAAAACAGGGCCAGTCCCCCGAGCAGCTGATCGACCAGATGCATGCCGAGCACGAGCGCGATTTCATCGACTTCGGCCTGTCCCACGACAACTTTTCCTCGACCCATGCCGAGGCCAACCGGGTCATGGTCGAGCGGATCTGGCAGGGTCTGAAAGACGGTGGCGCCGTGCACTCGCGAACCATCGAGCGCTTCTTCGACCCCGAACGCAAGATGTTTCTGCCCGACCGATTCATTCGCGGCCACTGCCCCAAGTGCGGTGCTGCGGATCAGTACGGCGATTCGTGCGAGGTCTGCGGCGCGACCTATGAACCGACCGAGCTGGTGGAGCCGCGCTCCATGGTGTCGGGCGCCACACCGGTGATGAAGCAAACCGACCACTGGTTCGTCAGCCTGGAGCACTTCCGCGACAGCCTGAACGCCTGGGTGCGCTCCGGCGCCCTGCAGGAAGAAGTCGCCAACAAGCTGCAGGAGTGGTTCGGCGAGCGCTTGCGCGACTGGGACGTGACCCGAGATGCGCCCTACTTCGGCTTTCGCATTCCCGGTGAAACCGACAAGTATTTCTACGTGTGGCTGGACGCTCCCATCGGCTACCTGGGCAGCTTTTCCGAGATTTGCCAGCGCGAAGGTCTGGACCTGGAAGAATGGCTGGCGCCGGACACTTCCACCGAAATGCACCATTTCATCGGCAAGGACATCATCTACTTCCACTGCCTGTTCTGGCCGGCGATGCTCGAAGGGGCCGGTATCCGCCGACCCACCGGGGTCTATGCGCATGGCTTCCTGACCGTCAACGGCGCCAAGATGTCCAAATCGCGCGGCACCTTCATCAAGGCGCGCACCTGGCTCGATGAGCTGCATCCGGACTACCTGCGCTACTACTTCGCCGCCAAGCTGGGCTCGGGCCTGGCAGACATCGACTTGAACCTCGAAGACTTCCGCGCCCGGGTCAACGCCGACCTTGTCGGCAAGCTGATCAACATCGCCAGCCGCTCGGCCGGGTTCATCCACAAGCTCGGCAATGGACGGCTGACTAGGGAACTGTCCGACCCTGACCTATACCAGCGCTTCGTTGATACCCATGAAAAAGTGGCCGCCGACTTCGAGCAGCGCAACTACCAGGGTGCCGTGCGACGCATCATGGCCCTGGCCGATGACGCCAACCGCTACATCGACGA
>SKIE01000025.1 GCA_007116585.1 Wenzhouxiangella sp.
CGCTTCGGCTTCGCGCTCGCGGAACTCGGCCAGAATTTCCGGGCGCGCTTCCTCGAAACTCATGCCCTCCGGCTCGCGGATTTCGTCGAGGCGAATGACATGCCAGCCAAACTGCGACCGCACCGGCTCGCTCAACTCGCCTTCGAAGCTCAGATCAAACAGGGCATTCTCAAATTCATCGACCATGTCGCCGGGCTCGATCCAACCGAGTTCACCGCCGAAATCGGCCGAACCCTGGTCATCGGAGTATTCCCCGGCCAGATCAGCAAAGGACTCACCGTCCATGATGCGGTCGTACACCGTCCGGGCCAGCGCGCGCGCCTCATCGTCGGTCCGACCAGGACCCGTTTCGATCAGGATATGCGACGCCTGCCGTCGCTCTGGCGTCAGATACCGCTGGCTGGCGGCCTCGTAGCGCTGGCGCAACTCTTCCTCGCTCAAGTCCAGATCCTGAGTCATCTCGACCGTATCGAGCATGACGTAGCGGATGCTGACTTCTTCGGTGGTCAGGAAATCATTCTGATTGGCGTCGTGGTAGTCGGCAATCGCCTCGTCAGCCACCTCGACCTGGTCGCGGAACGGCTCGACCGGCACTTCCATCAACACCAGCTGACGGGTTTCGTTCTCCAGGCTCAGCATCCGGTCAATTTCGGCCTCGGTCACGATGGTCGAAAACGACACCGAGGTGGGCAGCATGCGAACCAGCAGATCCTCACGCAGCTCGCGCTCGAAACCGCGCGGCGTGCGGCCCGAACCCTGCAGGGCCTGGCGATACATGTTCGGGTTGAACTGGCCGTCGAGCTGAAACGCCGGAATCTGGGCGATGATGTCGCGCAGCATGGTGGCGCTGATGGTCAAACCCATTTCTTCGGCGTGCTGACGCAGCAGGCGTTCATCAATCATTTCCTCGAGATGCTGACGGCGGACGGCCGGCTGGTTGGTGGCAATTTCATCGTAGTCATCGCCCTGCTGCTGGCGCAGCTCGGCCCGGAAACGGGCAAAACTGGTCTGAAACTCGCTGGTGCTGATCTCGCCGTCGCCCACGGTGGCAACGGCATCCTGGGGAACCGAGGTGATGTAACTCTCGACACCGAAGAACAGGAACGGGACGGCCAGCAGACCGAGGATGAAGATGGCAACGATGCCGGTGACGCGTTCGCGAATGGCCTGAAGCATGACGTGACAAGAAACGCTCTTGGTTAGAAAAAAACAGGGCGCCAAAGGCGCCCTGCTCGGTGTTGGCGGAGTGGACGGGACTCGAACCCGCGACCCCCGGCGTGACAGGCCGGTATTCTAACCAACTGAACTACCACTCCATTTAACCTGGTGGGTGCTGACGGGCTCGAACCGCCGACCCTCGCCTTGTAAGGGCGATGCTCTCCCAGCTGAGCTAAGCACCCTGGGCAATCAAGCCCATTATTTTATCGCGTCTTTGAAGCCTTTACCAGCCTTGAAAGACGGCGTCTTTGAAGCCTTGATCTTGATGGTCTCTCCGGTCGACGGGTTACGACCCGTGCGAGCGGCGCGCTTCTTGACCGAGAAGGTGCCGAAGCCTACCAGAGAAACCGTGTCGCCCTTCTTGAGTGCCTTGGCAATCGAGGTCGTGGTCGCATCCAGCGCGCGCTGGGCGTCCGCCTTGCTCAAGCCGCTGTCGGCTGCGATCGAGTCAATCAATTCAGATTTATTCATAAAAATTAAGCTCCAAAATTCCAGTGAAAAAACCGCCCGGCTGACACTCCCCCGGAAGTGCCTACCAGCTGCAAGCGGAAAGCCCTCGTCAAGCCGACGATGTTATCGCAGGCCTGCGTTCACGGCAAGTCGCAAAAGTGCTATGAAGGCGAGCCGAACCGAACAACGACCGTATTCTAAACCGAATCGTTACTTATCGCAGGCCTTAATGCGCTCGGATTGCTGCTTTCTTGCCGCGAGACGCGCCGGCCGGTGAGGCTTCGTCCGCATCGCCCTCCGGCAGATGCTCCAGGGCCAGTTCAAGCACTTCATCAATCCACTGCACCGGGCGGATGTCGAGATCTTTTTTGATCCGCTGCGGAATTTCGGCCAGGTCCTTTTCGTTTTCGGCCGGTATCAACACCAGACGAATCCCGCCACGCAATGCGGCCAGCAGTTTTTCTTTCAGCCCTCCGATCGGCAGCACTTTGCCGCGCAGGGTGATCTCGCCAGTCATGGCAACATCCGCGCGCACCGCTACGCTGGTCAAAATGGAGACCAGCGCTGTCACCATCGCAATGCCCGCACTCGGTCCGTCTTTGGGCGTCGCACCTTCTGGTACGTGGATATGAATGTCCCGGTTCTGATGAAAATCCTCGGCAATGCCCAGTGTCTGGGCGCGCGAGCGCACCACCGACAGCGCGGCCTGCACTGACTCCTGCATCACGTTGCCAAGCTGTCCGGTGTGGGTCAGCTTGCCCTTGCCCGGCACGGCCGCCGCTTCAATCTGCAGCAGTTCGCCGCCGACCTCGGTCCAGGCCAGACCGGTCACCTGACCGATCTCGTTCTCTTCTTCAGCCCGACCGTAGCGGTGGCGACGAACGCCCAGGTACTTGTCGAGGTTCCGAACGGTAACCTGGCGGCTGTCCAGCTTCTTGTCCAGACTCAGTTCCTTGACCACCTTGCGGCAAATCTTGGCCAGTTCGCGCTCGAGGTTTCTGACCCCGGCTTCGCGGGTGTAGTAGCGGATGATATCGGTAATCGCGCCCTCGCTGACGCTGATTTCCTTGTCTTTCAGACCATGCTGCTTGACCTGCTTGGGCAGCAGGTAGCGCGTGGCGATATTGAGCTTCTCGTCTTCGGTGTAGCCAGGAATCCGGATGATTTCCATCCGGTCGAGCAGCGCCGGCGGAATATTGAGCGAGTTCGCCGTGGCGACAAACATCACCTCGGACAAATCAAAATCCACTTCCAGGTAGTGGTCGCCGAAGGTATTGTTCTGCTCCGGGTCCAGCACCTCAAGCAGCGCCGATGACGGATCGCCGCGGAAATCCATCGACATCTTGTCGAGCTCGTCGAGCATGTAGAGCGGGTTGCGCGTGCCCACCTTGCCCAGATTCTGCAGGACACGGCCGGGCATGGACCCGATGTAGGTGCGCCGGTGACCGCGGATTTCGGCCTCATCACGCACGCCGCCAAGACTCATACGGACAAACTCGCGCCCCGTCGAGCGCGCGATGGAACGGCCAAGCGAGGTCTTGCCCACCCCGGGCGGCCCCACCAGGCAAAGGATTGGGCCCTTGAGCTTCTTGACCCGCTGCTGCACGGCCAGATACTCGAGAATCCGTTCCTTGACCTTCTCCAGGCCGAAATGATCGGCTTCCAGGATTTCTTCAGCCGCCGGCAGATCGTTGCGAATCCGGCTGCGCTTTTTCCACGGCATCATCAGCATCCAGTCCAGATAGTTGCGCACTACCGTGGCTTCGGCTGACATGGGCGACATCATCTTGAGTTTGTTGAACTCGGTCTTGGCTTTTTCCAGCGCCTCGGCCGGCATGCCCGATTTTTCGATCCTGGCCTCGAGATCCCCCAGATCGTTGCCGGATTCATCGAGATCGCCCAGTTCTTTCTGGATCGCCTTCATCTGCTCATTGAGGTAGTACTCGCGCTGGGATTTCTCCATTTGGGTCTTGACCCGGCCGCGGATACGCTTTTCGAGCTTGAGGACGTCGATTTCACCCTCGACCAGCGCCATCAGGCGCTCCATGCGCTCGAGCACCGAGGCGGTTTCGAGAATCTGCTGCTTGTCTTCAATGCGAATGCCGAGATGAGCGGCAATGGTGTCGGCCAGGCGGCTGGGGTCTTCGATGCCGGCCAGCGTGGTCAGCAGTTCCGGTGGAATCTTGCGGCTGAGCTTGACGTACTGCTCAAACAGCCCGGTCAGGCTGCGCGTCGTGACCTCGAGCACGCGAGGATCGTCTTCCCCGTCAACCTCGAGATGGCTCCAGCTGCCGGCGAGGTAGCCTTCGGTTTCTTCCAGCTCATGGATGCGAACCCGCTCCACGCCTTCAACCAGCACCTTGGTAGTGCCGTCGGGCAGGCGCAGCATCTGCAGGATGGTGGCAATCGTGCCGCAGTCGAACAGGTCTTCGGCCTCGGGCGATTCGGTCTCGGGGTTTTTCTGGGTCACAAGCAGAATCTGCTTGTCCACGTTCATCGTCTCTTCCAGCGCACGCACGGAGCGCTCACGACCCACGAACAGCGGGATCACCATGTGCGGAAAAACAACCACGTCGCGCAGGCTCAGCACCGGCGTTGGCTGGCGGGAACTGGTCTCGGAGGCACTGCTGGAGGAATGGGTAGCCATAATGTCCTGATTCGGTTGGTTCGTGATAGGTGCAGGCCAAGATATTGGCCTGAAACGGCACCGATTCAAGGTACCGGTGGGGTGCAAGCA
>SKIE01000072.1 GCA_007116585.1 Wenzhouxiangella sp.
CGATCAAGACAGCCGTCTGGATGGTCATGTGCAGCGATCCGGCAATGCGCGCGCCCTTGAGCGGCTTGTCGGCGGCATATTCCGTCCGCGTCTGCATCAGACCCGGCATCTCGGTCTCGGCGATGGCGATTTCCTGACGACCGAAACCGGCCTGGCTCAGATCAGCGACCACAAAATCATTGTCGGTCGAGGCGATGCTGTCATCAAACAGCACGCTTTGGCGTGCGTTGTCGGTTATTGCGTTCATGGCGTTATCAGTCCTTGCGTTCAATGTGAAAAAGGATGCTGCGAGTGGGGCCTGACTACAGGCCGGCCGCATCGGCCAGGGCCTGGGCCCGGTCGGTGCGCTCCCAGCTGAAACTGGTGAAGCGGTCGGTGATGCGCTGGCCATTGCGCTCGACCTCCACTTCGATCGCTTCGGGCGGGCGCCCGAAATGACCCAGCGACGCGGTCTGGCGGTACATGGGATGCTGCAGATCCAGCATCTGCAGGATGCCGAAGGGACGCAGGTCGAAATGTTCGCGCACCAACTCCTCGATGCGCGTTTCGGGGATCTTTGCCGTGCCGAAGGTCGTGACCGAAATCGAGGTCGGCTCGGCCACGCCGATGGCGTAGCTCAGCTGGATCTCGCATTTGTCGGCGAGACCGGCGGCGACGATGTTCTTGGCCACGTAGCGAGCGGCATAAGTGGCAGAACGGTCGACCTTGGACGGGTCTTTGCCCGAAAAAGCGCCGCCGCCGTGGCGAGCCATGCCGCCGTAGGTGTCGACGATGATCTTGCGGCCGGTCAGACCGGCATCGGCGACCGGCCCGCCCAGCACGAAGCTGCCGGTGGGGTTGATGTGGAACAGGGTGCCCTCGTGCAGCCACTTCTCGGGCAACACCGGCTCGATAATGTGCTTGCGCACTTCGGCCCGAAGTTCGTCGAGCCCGACCGAGGCGTCGTGCTGGGTTGAGAGCACAACGGCATCGATGGCAACGGGCTTGCCGTCCTCGTAGCGCAGCGTGACCTGGCTCTTCGCGTCCGGCCGCAGCCACGGCAGCGGATTGTCGGGCTGCTTGCGCAGCCGGGTCTGGCGCTCCATCAAAAGGTGTGCGTAGTAAATCGGCGCCGGCATGAGTTCCGGGGTCTCGTTGGCGGCATAGCCGAACATCAGGCCCTGGTCACCCGCGCCCTGCTCCTCTGGCCGCGCCCGATCCACGCCCATGGCGATATCCGGCGACTGCTTGCCGATCATGTTGATCACCGAACAGGTCTGACCATCGAACCCCACGCTGGAGGAGTCATAGCCCACCTCGACCACCACGTTCCGGATCAGGTCTTCCAGATCGACCCAGGCCGTCGTGGTGATTTCGCCCCCGACAATGACCGCCCCAGTCTTCAAAAAGGTTTCGCAGGCCACCCGGGCATGCGGATCCTGCGCCAGAATGCCGTCAAGCACGGCATCGGAGATCTGGTCTGCCAGTTTGTCCGGGTGACCCTCGGAGACAGATTCGGAGGTGAACAGATAGCCGGTCATGTCTTATATCTCTTGATGCGGATAGAAAGATATTATTGTAGCGCAGGTCCATGAAGGCGTCCATGACCGGATACTTGCCCGTATGATGGCCTTTGTCTCAACCGAGCCCCGCTGCATGTCACTGGAGACGCTGGCCGCTTTGCTGGTTCATGCCGTGCTGGCACCCGCCACAGCCGTCCATGCTCTGCTGTTCAAGCGCGACCCGCGGGCAGCGTTTGGCTGGATTGCCGTGTGCGTGCTGTTCCCGCTGGCCGGGCCGCTGCTCTACCTTTTCTTCGGCCTGAACCGCGCCCGTGACCGCGCCCAGAAGCTGGGGCTGCCCGGTCTGAGCATCGGCTATGAACGTGGCGCGAGTCTCGACCTGACCCATCCGCTACCGCCCGATATTCTTCCGCCTTACCGTGAACTGGCCCGCATCGGCCAGGCCCTGAGCCGCCATCCGATGACCGACGGCAATACCGTCGAGCCCCTGATCAACGGTGAAGAGGCGTATCCGGTGATGCTCGAGGCCATCGAGCAGGCCAGACATCATATTTTCCTGACCACCTACATCCTGGACAGCGACCGCACCGGCAGGTCGTTCATTGAAGCGTTGAGCCGTGCCGCCCGGCGCGGCGTGGAGGTTCGCGTGCTGATTGACGGCATCGGCGATTTCTACTCCCGCCCGCGCGGCAGCACGCTGCTCGGCCGGGCCGGTGTGCGGACCGCGCGGTTCCTGCCACCGCGCCTGCTGCCGCCCACCCTCGCCATCAACATGCGCAACCACCACAAGACGCTGATAGTTGACGACCAGGTCGGCTTCGCGGGCGGGATGAACATCGGTGATCGGCATTGCCTGAACCTTGAGAACAACCGGCGCCCGACTGCAGACCTGCATTTCCGGCTGCGCGGTCCTGTTGTCGCTCAACTGCGCGACGAATTTCTGCGCCTGTGGCGTTTCACAACCGATGAAGATGACGCCCCGCCTGCACAAAACACCCCCGGCGAAGGCCAGCAACTCTGTCGCACCATCACCGACGGGCCGGACGAGGATCTGGACCGTCTGACCATGCTGCTGACCGCCGCAATTGCCGAGGCTCGACACTCGGTCCGAATTCTGACCCCGTATTTCCTGCCGCCGCGCGAACTGATCGGCGCCATCCAGGCCGCAGCGGTGCGGGGCGTTCAGGTTACCGTCGTGCTGCCGGCGACCAACAACCTGCCCTACGTGCACTGGGCCACGCGCAACATGTTGTGGGAAATCCTGTTTCGGGGCGTCAAGGTGTACTACCAGCCCCCGCCTTTCAGCCACGCCAAGCTGTTTGTGGTTGACGGCTATTACACCCTGATCGGCTCCACCAACTGGGATCCACGCAGTCTGCGGCTGAATTTCGAGCTGCAGGTGGAGGTCTACGGCGAGGGCTTTGCCGACAGGATGATCGAGTACGTTGACTCTGCGGCCGGACGCGGTCGAGAGGTAACACTGGCCGAAGTAGACGGTCGCCCGTTACACGAGCGGCTGCGTGATTCGCTATGCTGGTTGTTCTCACCCTATCTGTAGCCTGCGCGACATCCCTGCCCCATGGCCGATACCCGCTACATTCGCCCCTATGCCGCGCTGGAACGCCACACGACGGAAATGCGCCAGCAACGCAACCAAAGGCGGATTCGGGTGGGCCTTGCGGTCGGAGGCGGGATCGCGGCGGCCGCTTTGACCTACTGGCTGGTGCCGCCCCTGACTGTGCTCGCGGTCGGTGTCGCCGGCCTGGTCATCTTTTTTTCGTCCATCACCGGCGGCAGTTCGGTTGCAGCCTCGGAAATGGTCGGCGTCGAAGGCGAGGTGCGCGCCCTGCGCTTTCTCGAGCAGCTGCCGGACGACTACCTGCTGTTCAACCAGGTCATGGTCCCGGACGAGCGCCTGCCCAACGGCCGGCGGGAACTGGATTTCGTTGTGCTGGGGCCGTCGAGCCTGCATGTGGTGGAGGTCAAGAACACGCCCGGGCTGATTTACGTCCGGCCTGGAGAAGCTCGCTGGCCGCTGGCCCACAAGGCCGGCTGTGGTGGTCGACCGGGCTGGAACGCCGTCGACAATCCCCTGATCCAGGCTCAGGCGCAGACCGAGGCACTGGCCCGCTGGCTGCTGCGCCACGGCCTGAGCATGAACCCTCAACCGGTCGTGTGTTTCGCCCGGTCCAACGTCGCCCTGCGCGACCGCGGGCATTCGGCCATCCCGGTCCTGACCGCGGCCGAACTCACCGAGCATCTGGGGCGGAAAAGCGTCCCGATCCCATTGAACCAGCGCGACGCGATCAAGAAGGTGCTGGCCGGCACCGCCGGCCACAGCGTCGATCAGGCCGCCTGAAGGGCCGGCTGCGCAAATGACAGAATTTCACGATCTCTATTGGTACACTTCAAATCTATGCGCGATATTTTTTTCCTGACCATTATTCTGGCCACGCTGTGGCTTTCGATCTCCGGCGTCTACAAGCCGGTGATTCTGCTGCTGGGCGTGGCCAGTCTGGTGCTGGTGGTGTGGCTGTCACTGCGCATGAAAGTGGTCGGCGACGAACACAACCCGCTGGTCTTCGTCTGGCGCTTGCCGGTGTTCTGGATCTGGGCCCTGCGCGAGATCATTCGCGCCAACCTGCATGTCGCCCGGCTGACTTTCAATCCAGAACAGGTCAGCCCGCGCATCGTCACCCTGCCGGTCGAGCAACGCAGCTCGCTTGGAAAGGTCGTCTACGGCAATACCTGCACCCTGACGCCCGGCACCGTGACCTTGTTCTTGAGCCGCGAAAAGCTGGTCGCCCACGCGTTGGATAAAGCTTCAGCCGACGGTCTGAGCAGCGGCGAGATGGGGCGCAAAGTGCGCTGGCTGGAAGGCAGCCCGGAGAGTCGCCGATGACGCTGGTGCTGGTGCTGACCACCATGGCCGTATTCGCGACCATGGCGCTGGCACTGATCCGGGCGCTGAAAGGCCCGACCATTTACGACCGGATCGTCGCGGTCAATGTCTTTGGCACCAAGACAGTGTTGGTGGTAGCCCTGATCACCTACATCACTGGCCACGCCGACCTGATCGACGTCGCATTGGTGTATGCCCTGATCAATTTCATTGCCATTGTGACTGTGCTCAAGCTGGTCAAGACGCGGGACCTGGCCAGTGCAGGAGAACGCAGCGGTGATTGACTGGGGCATCAACATCTTGTCGTGGTTCCTGCTGCTCACCGGCGGTGCGTTCGGCGTCATCGGCGGGCTTGGTCTGATTCGCTTCCCGGACTTCTACAGCCGCCTTCACGGGGCCGGCGTGACCGACACGCTATGCGCCATCTGCATCGTGTTCGGCCTCGCCCTGCAGTCAGGGTTCAGCCTGCTCACCCTCAAATTACTGATCATCCTGATGTTTCTGCTGTTTACAGCACCGACTGCAACGCATGCGCTGGCCCGAGCGGCGATTGTCGATGAGGTCGAGCCGGTGCTGGACGAGGAGTCAGAGGCCCTGCCGGGCGTAACCGGAGAGCCGCCATCGAATACCTGATCGACATCACCCTGCTGCTGTTCCTTGTCGTGGTGGCAGTGGCCATCGTCCGTGTGCGCGACCTGTTCGCGGCCGGCATGCTGTTTGCGATCTACTCGCTGCTGTCGGCTGGCCTGTTCACGGTACTCGACGCTGGCGACGTGGCCCTGACCGAAGCCGCGGTGGGCGCGGGCCTGAGCACCATCCTTGTGCTGGCGGTGCTAACGCTGGCGCGGCGCTACGAACACCCGACCGGCGGTCACAACTGGCTGGCGCTGGCGGTTGTGCTCGTGACCGGCACCATGCTGGTCTATGCGACGCTGGATCTGCCTGAATTTGGCGCTGCGGACAATCCGGCCCAGGTTCATGTGGGGCCGTTTTACATCGACAACAGCTACGAAGACATGGGGGTTCCGAACATGGTCGCGGCCGTGCTGGCCAGCTACCGTTCGATCGACACCATGGGCGAGGCGTTCGTGATCTTCGCCGCCGCGCTGGCCGTGTTCGCCCTCCTATCCGTGCGCCCGCGTCGCAATCTGCCCGGCGTGCGACGGCGTGACCCGCCGCGCTCGGGCCCGCGCAAAAGCAAGGGAGAAAAGGCATGAGCGAAAATGGCATCCTGCGCATCATTGCCCGCTTTCTGATCCCGCTGATCCTTCTGGTCGGGCTGTATATCCAGTTTCACGGCGAATACTCGCCGGGTGGGGGCTTCCAGGCCGGCGTGGTCTTTGCCGCCGGGTGGATTCTTTATGTGCTGATCTGGGGCCTGGAGCGCGGGCTGGAGGTCATTTCGCTCAAGGCCATGTACGCTTTAAGCGCCGCCGGGGTATTGCTTTACGCCGGCACCGGTTTGCTCGGCGTCGTGCTGGGCGGCAAATATCTGGAGTTCTATCCACTGCTGGAAAATCCCCACGCGGCCCAGCAGGCTGGCATCATCGTGGTCGAATTCGGCGTCGGCCTGACCGTCGCCACGGTGGCCATGCTGATCTTCACCATGTTCGCCCGCCGTCGCAGTGAGTGGATCAAGGTGCTGGAAGAAGAAGACCCGGAGCAGCACTCATGACGGTGCTGAGCTTTTTCAACTACTGGGCCGTGATCATCCTGATGATGGTCGGTTTCTACTGCGTGATCGCGCGCGGCAACATGGTCAAAAAGATCATGGGGCTGAACCTGTTCCAGACCTCGGTATTCATCCTTTTCGTCTCGGCGGGCAAGATTGTGGGTGGCTCCACGCCGATCCTGCGCGACGGTGTCGAGGCCTACTCCAACCCCCTGCCCCATGTGATCGTGCTGACCGCCATCGTGGTCGGCGTGGCCATCACGGCAGTAGGTCTGGCGCTGGCTGTCAGGATTCAGGAGGCGTACGGGACCATAGAGGACGATCATCTGGGCGACGATATCGATGGCGAAGAAGACTAGGAAGCTCGGGCTGTAATTTATGAATCTGCTCGCGCTGATGCCATTTATCGTCCTGATCCCGCTGATTGCATCGGGCATCGTGGCCTTGTTGCCGGGACGCACGCTGCCCTGGGCAGCGACCTTGCTGGCCTCGTTCGCCAGCGCGGTCATTGCCGCACTGGTGCTGCCCGAAGCCATCGGCCAAGGAGCGTTGTCATACCCGTTCGGCAACTGGCCGCCGCCCATCGGCATTGAGTACCGAGTAGATGCCGCCAATGCCTTCGTCGCCCTGCTGGTGGCAGGCATGGCCGCCATTACCCTGTTGTGGGCACCGAAGAGTGTCGCGGCGGAAATCGACGGCCGCCACGGGACTTTCTATTCGCTGTTTTTGCTGGCTCTGGCTGGCTTGCTGGGCATCACGCTGACCGGGGACGCCTTCAACGTCTTCGTGTTTCTCGAGATTTCTTCGCTGGCGACCTACACCCTGATCGCCTACGGCCGCGATCGACGGGCGCTGCTGGCGGCGTTCCGATATCTGATCATGGGGACCGTGGGCGCCACCTTCCTGCTGATCGGCATCGCCTTCCTGTACATGGTCACCGGCACGCTCAACATGGCCGATCTGGCCGAGCGTTTGCCCGAATTGCGCGACAACAACGCCGTGCGCGCCGCTCTGGCTTTCATCATCGTGGGCATGGGGCTGAAGCTGGCCTTGCTGCCGCTGCACCTTTGGCTCCCGAACGCCTATGCCTACGCACCCAACTTCATCACCGCCTTCCTGGCCGGCACGGCGACCAAAGTGGCGCTGTATGTGATGCTGCGCTTTATCTTTACCGTCTTCGCGCCGGACTACAGCTTTGTGGTGCTGCCGCTGTCCACGGTACTGATGGTGCTGGCCGTCGCCGGCATGTTCGCCGGCTCCTGGGTGGCTATGTTCCAGATCCACATGAAACGGATGCTGGCCTACTCCTCAGTCGCCCAGGTCGGCTACATGGTCCTGGGTGTGTCGCTGGCGACACTGACCGGCCTGACGGCTGCGTTCCTGCATCTGTTCAATCACGCTCTGATCAAGACGGCACTGTTCATGGCCATTGGCTGTGTGATGTATCGCACCGGCTCGGCCAAGCTGGATGACCTGCGCGGTCTGGGCCGGGAAATGCCCTGGACGATGACTGCGTTTGCCCTGGCCGGCCTGTCCATCATCGGTGTGCCGACCACGGCCGGTTTCATCAGCAAGTGGTACCTGGTTCTGGCCTCGGTTGAAGTTGGCGCCTGGTGGCTGGTTGCACTGGTCGTCATTACCTCCCTGATGGCGGTGTACTACATCTGGCGAGTGATCGAGGCCGCCTGGTTTTCCCAGCGGGCGGGCGGCACGGCGGTCAGGGAAGCGCCGCTGGCCCTGCTGGTACCGACCTGGCTGGTCGTCGGGCTGAATTTCTACTTTGGCCTGGATACGCGTTTGACCGTGGGCGCCTCTACTGCGGCCGCTGAGGCCCTGCTCGGGACTGGCATGGGGCTGGCGCCATGAGCCTGCTGCCGCAGTTCAGCCCTCTCACCATCGTGTTCATTCCCTTCATCGGGGCGGTTGCCATTGCCCTGGCCGCGCGTCGCCCGAGCCTGATTCAGCTGTTCAGCTGGCTGACTTCAGCCGCGTTTCTGATCGCGGTATGGGGGCTGGCCGGGGCAGTCCTGTCCGGGACGGAGGTTGAGCAGTCAGTCTGGGAAATCCTGCCCGGGATGGCCATTGCCTTCTCGGTCGAGCCACTGGGCTTGTTGTTCGCACTGCTGGCATCGACCTTGTGGATTCTCGCCACGCCGTATGCGATCGGCTACATGACCCATGGCGGCTATTCAAACCTGGGGCGCTTCTTTGCCTGCTACGCCATTGCCCTGGGCGCAGCGGCCGGCATCGCGTTTGCCGACAACCTGCTGACGATGTTCGTGTTTTACGAGATCCTGTCGGTCTCGACCTATCCACTGGTCGCGCACGACGGATCCGAAAAGTCCAAGCGCGGGGCCCGCACCTACCTGGCTTTGCTGCTGCTGACCAGCATCTGCCTGTGGCTACCGGCAATGGTCTGGACCTGGGCCGCCACCGGCAGCATGACTTTCACACCAGGCGGCATTTTGGCCGGCCAAGTCGACCCTGCGGCCGGCGCCATTTTGCTGGTGCTGTTCATGTTCGGGACCGGCAAGGCAGCGCTGATGCCGTTTCATCGCTGGCTGCCCTCGGCCATGGTGGCACCAACGCCGGTATCGGCCTTGCTCCATGCCGTCGCGGTGGTCAAGGCCGGCGTATTTGTGGCGCTGAAGCTTGCGATCTACATCTTCGGACTGGACTACCTGAAGCTCCTCTGGTCCACCGACTTCGTGCTCTACGTGGCCGCATTCACGATGCTGACCGCATCGCTGGTGGCCATGCATCAGGACAATCTCAAGGCCCGGCTGGCTTACTCCACCGTCAGCCAACTGTCCTATATCGTGATCGGGGCACTGCTTGCCAGCCAGCTGTCGGCCATCGGCGGCGGCATGCACATGCTCATGCACGGCTTTGGCAAGATCACGCTGTTTTTCTGCGCCGGTTCTATTTACCTGGCCAGCAAGAAAACCCGCGTCTCCGAACTCGACGGGCTGGGCCGCAGAATGCCGATCACCATGACTGCATTTTTCATTGGCGCGCTGTGCGTCATCGGTCTGCCGCCTACGGGCGGATTGTGGAGCAAGTGGCACCTGGTCAGCGGCGCCTTTGACTCTGGCTATGGCCTGATTCTGGCCGCCTATCTGGTCAGCACGCTGCTCAACATCGTCTATCTGCTGCCGCCGGTGCTGCGCGCATTCCTCAGGCCGCTGCCGCAAGGTGAGCCCAGCGGATTCAAGGAAGCGCCCTGGCTGTGCGTGATTCCGCTGAGCGTCACCGCGCTCGGCACCATCGTGCTGTTTTTCTTGGCGCAGAGCGGATATCAGCTCATGGCAACCATCTTTGCCGGAGGAGGGCTCTGATGCTCGGTCGATGGCTGGAAAAGCTGGTCGCCCGCGGCAGGATGCTCAGCATTGCCACGCTGGTGTTGATGGCCCTGCTGGTGCTGGCCGACATCATTCTGCCGCCCGACTACGTGCGCTTCGCCTGGGACGGCATCGGCGGCTTTGCCGCTGTGCTGGGGTTTGTTGGCTGCGTGTTCTTTATCGCGGTCGCCAAGGGACTGGGCACCCTGCTGGTCTACAAGCCCGAGGACTATTACGGCGAAGTGCATGAGCACGAGCGGCCGGAAGATCGGCGGAGGCCTCATGATTGACTGGCTGCATCCCTCGCTGATTCTGCTGCTCGGCGCCGGCCTGCTGCCATTGCTGCCGGCGGCCTGGCGCAAGGTCTGGCTGGTGCTGGTTCCGCTGGCCGGTCTGGCGACCATATTGTCGCTGTCACCCGGCCAGTTCGGCCAGTTCGACTTTCTCGGCATGCCGCTGGTGACGGGGCGGGTTGATGAGCTGAGCCTGGTGTTTGCCTATGTGTTCGGCATCATCCTTGTCATCGGCATGATTTTCGCCCTGCACCTCAAGGACACGGTGCAGCATGTGGCGGCCCTGACCTATGCCGGCTCAGCCATCGGTGCCGTACTGGCCGGCGACCTGGTCACGCTGTACGTGTTCTGGGAACTGATGGTCATCACCTCGGTCTGGCTGATCTGGCGGCGCGGCACCGATGTGTCCTATGCCGCCGGCATGCGTTACCTGGTCATTCATGCCCTCGGCGGCGTATTGCTCCTGGCCGGCGTGATCGTCTACTACCAGACCACGGGCTCCATTACCTTCGGTCAGATCGAACCGTCTTCGGTGGCGTTCCAGCTCATCCTGGTGGCGTTCCTGATCAACGCGGCGGTCCCACCACTGCATGCCTGGCTGTCCGACGCCTACCCCGAGTCCACCGTCACCGGCGCGGTATTCATGAGCGCGCTGACCACCAAAACGGCTGTGTATGTGCTGATGCGCGGCTATGCCGGCGTCGAACTGCTGATGTGGCTGGGCGCCATCATGACCTGGTACGGCGTGATTTACGCTGTTCTGGCCAACGACATCCGCCGCATCCTCGCCTACCACATCATCAGCCAGGTCGGTTACATGGTCTGTGCGGTGGGCATGGGCACGGCCCTGGCTCTGAACGGGGCAGCCGCCCATGCCTTCACCCATATCCTTTACAAGGCCCTGCTGTTCATGGGCGCCGGTGCTGTAATCTACATGACCGGCAAATCCAAGCTGTCGGAACTGGGCGGATTGTACCGGACCATGCCGTGGACCTTCCTGCTGTTCATGGTCGGCGCAGTCTCGATTTCGGGCTTCCCGCTGTTTTCAGGCTTTGTCAGCAAGACCATCATCATCGAAGCCGCCGCCGTCGACGAAAGGGGTCTGATTTACCTGATGCTGCTCACCGCCGGCGCCGGCACATTTTTAAGCATCGGCCTGAAATTGGCGTGGTTCACCTTCCTCGACCACGATGCCGGGCTGCGTCCGCGCGAAGCGCCGCGCCACATGCTCGTGGCCATGGGCCTGGCGGCCGCCTTGTGCTTACTGATCGGGGTCATGCCCGGACCGCTGTATGCGCTGCTGCCCGCGCCCATCGACTATGACGCCTGGACCGTCAAGCATGTGCTCAAGGAATTGCAGCTGCTGCTCTTCACTGGCCTGGCCTTCTTCCTGCTGCTGCGATTTGTCGGCGGCAAGCCCAAGATCGCCCTGGACGTGGACTGGCTATACCGCGGCGGCGGTCGAAGCCTGGCCACATCGGCGCGCGATCAGGTTCGTGCCGCAAACCAGAGCTTGCGCAAAAGCTTCATGAGCGCCCTGGTGCTGTGGATGGCGAGAATCAAAAAACGCCATGGCCGTGACGGCAAGCTGGCACGCACTTGGCCCACCGGTTCGATGGCTTTCTGGGTCGGCGTTCTGCTCGCCTCGATGCTGCTGTTCGGCATTCGTCAGCACTGAATCCGATCAGGCCACCGCCGGTCTCTCAGTCTTCCGGCGGGCGACGGCGCTCGCGCTGTATGACCCGGTACTCCACGTCGATCGGACCCCCCTCATCGGCCTGGCCAGGCCGACCGGCAAACAAACGCCGCACGCCCAGCACGACGGCACCGATCAAGGCCAGCCCCATGGCGATGGCGAGCACGAACAGGCCCAAAAAGAAGCTGAGCGCCAGCGTGCCGATACCGACCAGAACGAGCCCCAGGCGCGCCAGCGGGCTGGTCGGGGGCTGATAGAATTGCTGCCATCGATGATAATTCATAACTTCCCCTGACTACATGAGCCAGCATGAGTTCCTGTGCCGTTCCGATGACCTGCCGGAAGGCAGCTATCAAGAATTGCACTATACCGTAGGCGGGGCCACCCGCTATCTGGTCGCCACGCGCGTCGGCGGTCAGGCGCAAGCCTGGTACAACCGCTGCCCGCACGCCGGTCAACCGCTCAACTGGGCGCCAAACCAGTTCCTGACCGACGAGCACAATCGTCTGGTCTGCGCCGCTCACGGCGCCGTATTCGAACCCCAGGACGGCCGCTGCGTGGCCGGACCCTGCCTGCGCGCCGCGCTGACGCGCTGCCCCCTGGTCGAGGAAAACGGAGAAGTCTTTGCCGCCGACGAGTTCTGATCGGGCCGGATCAATAAATCAGGTTGAGCACGGTCAGCATCACGACCAGGAACAATACGCTCATCAGGCCGCCCACACGGATGAAGTCTTTGACCTTGTAACCACCGGGACCCATGATCAGGGCGTTGACCGGGTGCGTTGGCAGGATGAACGCGTTGGAGGTTGCCAGTCCAACGATCAGGGCATAGACGGCGGGGTTGCCGCCCGTAGCCAGCGCGATATTGATCGCGATCGGGACCAGCAGCACGGTCGCACCCACGTTGGACATGACCAGGGTAAAGACCGTCGCCAGTACCGCCAGCGCAATCTGGAAGAAGATTTCCGGCACTTCGCCCAGCAGGTCCAGCACCTGCTGGGCCAGCCAGGCCGCGGTTCCGGTCACCTCCATGGCGAACCCCAGCGGAATCAGGCTGGCCATCAGGAACACCGTCGACCAGCTGACCGACTGGTAGGCCTCATCCATGCTCAGCACGCCGGTGAGAATCATGCCGATGGCGCCGGTCAGTAGCGCGATCGAGAGCTGGAAATCGGTAAACAGGATCAGATACAGCGACAGGGCGAAAAACCCCAGCGCGTGCGGCACCTTTTGCGGACGCTGCTCCTCTTTAGGGATGTCGGTGGCGACGATGAAGTCCTTGTCGCGCGCCACGCTGGCCAGGTCGCGCCAGGTCGAATGACTGACCAGGCAATCCCCGACCTGCAAGGGCTGCTCGCGCAGCTGATTGATAATGATCTCTTCGCGCCGGTTGATCGCAAGCACCGAAATCCCGAAGCGCTGACGCAGACGGGCCTCACCGATGGTTTGGCCGATCAGGCGCGAGCCCGGCGGGATGACCACCTCTGAAATTCCGGCCCGGGTCGGGTTGAACAGGTTGCCGAACGTTCGCAGCCGAGGCTGCAGGCGCAGGTGATTTCGCAGCGCGAACTCACCCACCTGCTCGCGCGTCCCCATGACACCAAGCACCGTTCCAACCCAGATCATTTCCTCGGCCGGCGGCGCCAGGCGCGGTTTGTCGGTGTTCTGAATCGCCAGCATCAGGGGCGCACCCTCTAGGTCCTCGGCCTCGGCAATCCGCATACCGACCAGCGGCGAATCCACCGTCACCAGCACCTCATAGACATCGCCTTCAATGCCATAGACATCGGCAAAGTAGCGCTTGGTCCGCCCCGGCGCGGCCGGCCTTTTGGCGCCTTCGGTCGGCAGCATCAGTTTTCCGATCAGCAGGAAATAGATCAGGGCCGCCAGCAGCAGCGCAATCCCGATCGGCGCGACCGCGAACAGACCAAAGGGCTGCATGGCCTCGGCGCCGGGCGGCAACGAACGGTTGGAAGTCAGAATCAGATCGTTGAGCAGGATCAGCGGCGAGGAACCGACCATGGTGATGGTGCCGCCGACAATGGCGCAAAATCCCATCGGCATCAGCAGGCGCGACAGCGGCAGATCGAGACGCGCCGAGATTCGCGACACCACCGGCAGGAACAGCGCGGTCGCCCCCGTATTCTGCATGAAGCCCGAACTCACCCCCACGGTCGATGACATCATGGTCATGATGCGCGGCTCGGATCGCCCGCCCACGCGCACGATGAAGGCGGCCACCACGTTCATCACTCCGGTCCGATCGAGTCCGGCGCCGATGATCATCACGGCGATCACCGAGATCACCGCATTGGAGGCAAAACCGTTGAACAACTGCTCGCCAGGCACCAGGCCCAGCAGACCAATGAGCACCATGATGCAGACCGCCGCAATATCCACACGGACGATCTCGAATACAAACAGAAACACGGTCAGCCCGAGCAACATGAGCACCAGGATCATGTCGCCGCTTAAGGTGAGACCGCTGTCCATCAGTGACTTATCAAGGCGCTGGCCAGAACAGAATCGGAAACGTCGAATACTGGCCAGTAACGATAACCGATCCGCCGGGGCTCTGGAGCACCAACTGCCGGTTCATGGCTTGCGCCGATAGAGCAAATCGAAGATCTCGTGGCCACGGCGCAGGCCGCGGCGCTCAAAACGGGTTTCAGGCCGCCACGCCGGACGCTCGACCCAGGGCTGTCCAAGACACTCGAACTCGGTCTGTCCGGCCATCACCTCGACCATCCATTCAGCGTAAGGGGCCCAATCGGTGGCCATGTGCAGCAGGCCACCCGGCTCTAGCACCCAGGCCACCTGGTCGATGAAATCACGCTGGACGATGCGACGCTTGTGGTGCCGTTTTTTCGGCCATGGGTCGGGGAAATAGAGCCTGAGCTGGGCCACGCTGCCGGCCTGAGTCTGCTGGGCCAGCACCTCCACGGCATCGCGCGTGGCGACGCGCACGTTGCTTAAGCCCAGCGCGTCAAGCCGACGCACGAGCGCGCCCACGCCCGGCTCATGGACTTCAATGCCGACAAAGTGATGCTGCGGTTCGTTTTCGGCCATGGCTGCCAGCGCTTCGCCGTTGCCGAAGCCGACCTCAATCACCACCGGCCGCTCGTCGTCGAAAGCCAGACGCAGATCACTTGCACGCGGATCAACCGCATAGCGCGGCAGGTCGTGCTGCAGTGCGCGCTGCTGCGCCGGCGTCAGCCGGCCCGGGCGACGCACGAAACTGCGAACGCGACGCTGAAAAGGCGCTTCGTCGTGCTGCGTCACGGCTCGGCACCGAACAGCCACTCGAAGATGGCCATGCGCGCGAACACGCCCATCCGCACCTGCTCCAGAATCAGCGCCTGCGCGCAGTCGGCCACCGCATCGCTTATCTCCACGCCGCGGTTGATCGGGCCCGGATGCAGCACCCGGCACGCTGGCCCGGCCAGGGCCAGATGCGAGGGCTGCAAACCCCACTCGGCATGGTAGCTGGCGGCATCCGGCCAGGCGTCCCGATCCATGCGTTCATGCTGGATTCTCAGCATCATGATCACGTCGACGTCGCTGACGGCCTCTGTCAGGGTGGTCGTTCTGATGACGCCATCCGGCAGCGTCTCCGGCATGAGCCCGGTTGGGCCGGCCAGGCGCAGTTCGGCCACGCCCAGGCGCGGGAAAAGCCCCATGGCCGAGCGTGCCACGCGCGAGTGACGGACATCACCAACAATCGCAACCCGCGCCTGGTTCAACTCGACCCCGGCACGCATCAGCGTCGCGGCATCAAGCAGCGCCTGACTGGGATGATGGCCGCTGCCATCGCCGGCGTTGAGCACCTGCAGATCAGCCGTCATCGCCGCGGCCAGGCGATGACACCGACCGGTTTCCGGATGGCGAATGATCACCGCATCCACGCCCATTGCTGACAGCGTTGCTGCCGTGTCTTCCAG
>SKIE01000096.1 GCA_007116585.1 Wenzhouxiangella sp.
AACCTGATGGCAGACTTCGTGCCCGACCTGGTCAAGCTGGACATGGGCCTGATTCGCGACATTGACAGCGACAAGCAGCGTCACTTGATCGTGCGCCACATTGTGAGGCTGTGCGAAGAACTGGGTCCCCGCGTGATTGCCGAGGGCGTGGAGACGCGCGCCGAACGGGATACCCTGCGCGATCTTGGTGTGGATCTGTTCCAAGGCTACTACTTCGCCAAACCGGCTTTCGAGGCCAAGGCAGCGCTCGACCCCGAAAGCCTGAAATAAGCCGAGTTACCGCACCGTGGCTTCGGCCTCAACAGCGCGCATCACGCGCAGCACGTTGCCGCCCCAAAGCGCGCGGATCTCGTCCTCGCTGTAGCCCCGGCGCAGCAACTCCCAGGTGACGTTGATGGTTTCCGAGGCATCATCCCAGCCGTCAACGCCGCCGCCGCCGTCAAAGTCGGACACGATGCCGACATGCTCGACGCCGATCAGATCGACGGCGTAGTCGATGTGGTCGACGAACTGGGCCAGGGTCACATCGGGGTGGATGTCGCGCAGCGCCCGCAGCTCGGTAACATACGTTTCCCGGTCTTCGCTGCTGGCATTGACCCAGCCGTCGGCCAGGTAGCGCTGGCGCAGCTCGGCCTGGCCGCTGGCGATTTCCGGATGCACTTCGGCCAGATAGCTGCGAAACGCGACCATCTGCGCCACGCCGCCGTTGTCGCGGATGGCCTTCAGCTGCTCATCGTCGAGGTTGCGCGGGTTTTCGAACAAGCCCGAAGCGCCCGAGTGGGAGGCCATCACGGGTGCGCGCGAAAGCTCGGTCGCTTCCATCATGGTGCGCTTGCCCACGTGTGAGACGTCCACCATGATGCCGTGATCATTCAGGGCCCGAACCAGCTCGCGGCCCAGGTCGGTCAAACCAGGGTCGCGTTCCCGATCGCCCAGATCAAACCGCGGGTTGGAACTGCCGCCAAACTGGTTGTGCCCCATATGGGTCAGGCCCACGTAGCGCACACCGCGCTCGGCCCACAGCGGAATCTCGTCGACACTCTCGCCCAGCGGATAGGCGTTTTCCATGCCAATCAGCGCGACCAGGCGGCCCGAGGCATGAATTTCCTCGACCTCGTCAGCCGTGCGTGCCAGCCCGATCTGGGTCGGGTAGGCCCGCACAAGGCGCTTGATCGAGCGATACATTTCCTCGGCCCGTTCGCGCGCGGCACGATAACCGGCCTCGTCCAGCCGGCCCTGCGCCAGATAGACAATCAGAAACGCGGCATCAAGACCGCCTGCGCGCATCTTGGGCAGGTCAACCTGGGCGTTGGTGAAACCGCCCGGATCGAGCAGGTGTGTAGCGTAGTTGGCGCCCAGATCCACGTGCGTGTCGATGGTCAGCACCCGATCATGCACGGCCCACGCTTCGGCTTCGGAAACCTCGCGTGGCTGTCGGTCAGAAGCGGCCGCCAGCGTGGCCGAGCAGAGAAAAAGGATCAGGGCAAAGGCAAATCGGGTCATGGCAGTTGGCTTGGTTGGAAGACAGGCCAGCGAGTATAGGCAGCGGCCGCAAACGACGCAAACCTGAATCTCAGCGCTCCGGTACCATGTCCCGCATGAGCGAGCGTGAACCGCCAGAGTATGCGACCCGGCAGCGCATCGGCCTGTTGCTGGGGCCTTTGGCGTTTGTTGTGCTGGTCCTGCTGCCGGCACCGGAAGGCTTGAGCGACGCGGCATGGGCGACGGCCGCGGTGGGCACGCTGATGGCGGTCTGGTGGATCACCGAGGCCATTCCGATTCCGGTCACCGCCCTGCTCCCGATCGCGCTGTTCCCGCTTTTGGGCATTGGCAGCGTCAGCGAAGCCACCAAGCCGTTCGCCAACCCGCTGATCTTTCTGTTCATGGGCGGGTTCATGATCGCCATGGCGATGCAGCGCTGGAACCTGCATCGCCGGATTGCACTCGGCATCATCACCCGCGTCGGCACCCGGCCGGGTTCGATCATCTTCGGGTTCATGCTGGCCTCGGCATTCCTCAGCATGTGGGTCAGCAACACCGCCACCGCGCTGATGATGCTGCCCATCGCCATGTCGGTCGTCAGCCTGAGCAAGCGACTGCCCCGGACCACTGACACCGAACAGCGCGAGTTACGGCATTTCGGCATTGTGCTGGTTCTGGCGATTGCCTACGCCTGCAACATCGGCGGGATGGGCACTCTGATCGGCACCCCGCCAAACGCCCTCATGGCCGCGTTCGTGCTCGACAACTACGGTCTCGAGATCGGCTTTGCCCAGTGGATGATGCTGGGCGTGCCGCTGGTGATTGTTGGCTTGCCGCTAGCCTACTTCATCCTGACCCGACTCAGCTTTCCCATTCACCTGACCGAACTCCCCGGCGGTCATGATCTCATTGCGCAGGAAGCCAGTCGTTTGGGCCCAATGAGCCGCGAAGAAATCAGTGTAGCCGTTGTCTTCGCGCTGACCGCCAGTTTGTGGATTCTGCGCCAGCCGCTGCAAAACTTTGTGCCGGGCCTGAGTGATACCGGTATTGCGATCGCGGCGGGCATTGCCCTGGTCCTGATCCCGTCAAAGCTCAGCAAGGGTCAGTTTCTGCTGGACTGGGAATCGATAGAAAAACTGCCCTGGGGCATCCTGATCCTGTTCGGCGGGGGCTTGAGCCTGGCCGCCGCTTTCAGCCGCACGGGGCTGGACGAGTACGTTGGCCTGGTGGTCATCGGTTTCGAGGCCTGGCCGACGCTGTTACTGCTGGCGCTGTCGGTAGCAGTGATCCTGCTGTTGACCGAAATGACCAGCAATACCGCCACCGCGGCGGCCTTTCTGCCCATCCTGGCCGCAGCGGCGATTGGCATCGGCGAGAACCCGCTAATGTTCATCATCCCGGCCGCGCTGGCGGCTTCCTGTGCTTTCATGCTGCCCGTTGCCACGCCACCCAACGCCATTGTCTACGGCAGCGGACTGCTCAACGTGCCAATGATGGTCAAAGCGGGCATCTGGCTCAACCTTTTGTTCGTCGGACTGGTGCTGATCGCGGCTTATACGCTACTGTGGTGGGTCTTCGGCGCACAACCCGGCACCATGCCGGACTGGATCGCCTGATCTGCTATGCTCTATCGTGCTTATGGGCAGGGCCGACAAACGACTCAAACCGCACTCGCGAGCACGCTATATGCTGTGCTCGGATCTGGACCGCACGCTGATCCCCAACGGCCCGCAAGCCGAGTCGCCCGGCGCCCGCAAAATGCTTTGTGCGATGGTCGAGCACCATGCCATCTGCGTGGTCTATGTCACAGGCCGCAACCGCGCGCTGGTTGAACAGGCTGTAGCCGACTATGGCCTGCCTTGGCCTGACGCAGTCATCGGGGACGTCGGCACCCGGATCTGGTCCACTTTTGATCGTCGATGGGCGCCCTGGTCGCAGTGGGACGATCTCATCCGCATGGACTGGGGCGAACAGACCCTTGCGGCAATCACGGCCCGCGCCGAAGACATGGAAGCCTTGCAGGCGCAGCCCCCAGACTGTCAGACAGAATACAAGCTGAGCTACTTTTGCTCCGCGGCTGAACTGCAGGAGACCGCAACTTTATTGCGGCAGCGACTTGGACAAGACCGGGTGCCGGCGGCCGTCATCGCCAGCCTGGATGAAGTCAACGATCAGGGGCTGATTGATGTGCTGCCTGAGAGAGCCACCAAGCGCGGCGCCATCGAAATGGTCATGAGCGCCTGGGGATTTCCGCACTGGGCCACGGTGTGCGCCGGCGACAGCGGCAATGATCTGCCCTTTCTGACCTCGGCCCTGCAGGCTGTACTGGTGGCCAACGCGGCCGATGATGTGCGCGAACAGGCGCTGAAACTGGCGCAAGCCCAGGGCCAGATCGACAATCTCTATCTTGCCCTTGGGGGATTCCACGGCATGAACGGCAACTATGCCGGCGGCGTGGTCGAGGGCTTCGCCCACTATGTCCCGGAAGCGCGCCAGTGGCTGTAATTGACCGGTATCAAACGACCGATCAACCAATCCGTGCAAAATCTGGCTGTCTTTCCACCGTCCAGCCGACCGAACATGAAACCGCTAAACCGCCTCTTCCTCTTCCTGGCCGTGCTCGGCCTGCCCATCTCTGCCGCCGTCGCAATCGACGAGCCCGAGCCGGTCAACGGCCTGACGATGCACGTATTCATGAGCGAAACCTGTCCTCACTGCCAGGCCCAGAAGCCCTTTCTGGCCAGCCTTGACCAGCATCATCCCGAACTGGACATTCTGCATCTGGAAATCATGACCACGCGGGAACATCACGCCCTGCTGCGCAACATGGCATCACTGCACGGCGTACAGCCCGGTTCAGTGCCGATGATCTTTGTCGGCGGCCGTGTATGGACCGGAGACT
>SKIE01000366.1 GCA_007116585.1 Wenzhouxiangella sp.
GCACGAGCAGACATGATGTGGCACATTGTACCGTCAAGCAGGTAGGATGAAGCAGGTTCAACCGCGGGGCTAGAGATGAATCTGTTCGAACATAATTTTGCAGCGCTGGAGGGCGGGTCGCTTTCCCTGGAGCGTTATCGGAACCAGCCTATCCTGCTGGTCAATACGGCGTCGGAATGCGGCTACACGCCGCAGTATGCGACTTTGCAGCGGCTCTACGCCGACTACCAGCAATCCGGCCTACTCGTACTCGGCGTTCCCTGCAACGATTTCGGTCAGCAGGAACCGGGTACCGCCGAGGACATCAGCCGCCTGGTGCGGGATCAGTACGGCGTGACCTTTCCGATGACGGCGAAGTACTCGGTGATCGGGCCCCAGTCGCATCCCCTGTTCCGCGAGATGCTGGAAAAATGGGGCAGCGACATCCTGCCGCGGTGGAACTTTCACAAATACCTGTTTGACCGGCGCGGTGACCTGGTCGATCACTGGCCGGCGACCACACCGCCGGACGACCCTAAAGTGGTGCATGCCGTAGGGCGAATTCTCCAAGCCTGGTCTCTGTGAAACAGCGCTTTAGCGTCTTTTCTTGTTACGACTTGTGAACTTTCGCAGGCGCTTGCGTTTCTGCACCTGGCGCGGCGTGAGCACATTGCGTCGACCGGCATAGGGATTGTCGCCGTCGCGAAAGACCAGATGAACGGCCGCACCGGTCAAATCGAACGCACTGCGGAAGCGATTGACCAGATAGCGTCGGTACTGATCGGGCAACTGCCGGGTGCGGCTACCGTGGATCACGATGCGTGTCGGAAACTGGCCGCCGGCATGCGCATAGCGTAGTTTGGGCGCCCCGCCCTTTCCGCCCGGCGGCGGATGGGCTTCTACGGCCGAGCGCAGGGTTCGGGTCAGGGCGGGCGTGGACAGCTCGATCCGTGCGCAGCGATACACGTGGGTGACGGCGCTGTGCAGCGGGCCCAGACCGCTCCCGTGCAATGCCGAAATGGTCACGACCGGCGCGTGCCGGGCAAACTGCAGGCGCTCGCCGATATCCACCAGCACCGTCTTGCGCTGAGCCTGCGCCAGCCCGTCCCACTTGTTCAGGGCGACAACGAGGGCCCGACCGGCTTGCATGACGTGCCCGGCCAGGCGGGCGTCCTGCTCGGTCACGCCCTCTGTGGCGTCCAGCATCAGCACAACAACCTGGGCCCGCTCCATCGCCTGCAGTGCCTTGATGGTGCTGAAACGCTCCAGGCCTTCGTGACTGCCGCGCCGGCGTCGAATGCCGGCCGTATCGACCAGATGCAGGCGCTGGCCATCTCGAACCACCTCGGCATGAATCGGATCCCGGGTCGTGCCGGCAACGGGTGTGGCCAGCGCGCGCTCTTCGCCCAGCAGACGATTCAGCAGGGTCGATTTACCGGTATTGGGTCGGCCGATAAGGGCCAGATGGATTGCATCGTCCGTGGCCATCGGCGCCGGCGTCAGCACCTCCGGCAAATGCTCGACCAGCAGCTCGCTCAAGGATTCCAGTCCGCGCCGGTGAGTGGCCGATACCAGGCAGTACGGATCCAGCCCCAGACTCAGGCTCTCGCCCAGGATCATGTCGGGATCGAGTCCATCTGATTTGTTGATGACGTGAATGACGGGCTTGCCCAGGGTACGCAGCCAGCCAACGATTTCCTGGTCGGCCGGCGCGATCCCGGCGCGGGCATCGGTCATGAGCAGGACCAGATCGGCCTCCTCCACCGCCAGACGGGTCTGGCGTTCGCGGCCGGTGCCAACTTCGTCCTGAGCCGTTTCCAGGCCCCCGGTATCGATCAGCAGCAGCGGCTGATCCTCAATCACGGCCCGGCCGTAAATGCGGTCGCGCGTGACCCCGGGCATGTCGGCAACCAGCGCATCACGCGTGCGGGTCAGCGCGTTGAACAGGGTGGACTTGCCGACATTGGGCCGGCCTACGATCGCCACCACGGGCAGGCCCTGTTCGTTCATTTGCAGTCTGATTCAGCGATCGACTTGCCAGGCCGTTAGCCGGCCATCGGTATCGAGCACGTACAGCATGTTGCCGACTGCCAGCGGCGCCTGCGCCGGGGTGTTGCGGCCGATCCGGGTTCGGGCGGCAAACTCGCCCCGGTCCGTGTCATACCAGTGCATGTAACCCTCCCGGTCGACGGTGACCAGGAACTGACCGAAGAACACAGGCCTGGTGGCCCCACGGCGCGCCAGCTGGTCATCGCGCCACAGCGTTGCCCCGTTGCGCCGGTCCACCAGCCACACCGCATCATCCCGATCAGTCACCGCCAGCTGGGTGCGCTGCAGGCTGGTGCCCCGATGGGAAGCCACATCCTTGGTCCACAGCGGACGACCAGAATCGAGCGCCAGACCGGCCAGCTGACCGTGATAGGTAACCACATACAATTCGGCCCCAACGATCGCCATCGGCCCGTCGATATCGGCCAGGCGATCCAGCTCAGTCCGTCCTTCCGGCACGCTGACGCGCTGCTCCCACAGCACACTGCCGTCCGCGGCGCGCAGCGCGCTGACGGTACCGTCTTCATAGCCGATGAAGACCTGGCCGGCACGTCCCAAGGGATCGCTGTTGCCGCGCAGGGTCAGCAGCGGCACGCTGCGATCATGAACCCAGATTCTGGCACCGGTTTGCTCATCAATACCGAACACGCGCCCGTCGATGGAGCGCACGACCACCACACCATCCTGAACCACCGGCCGCGACAGCACTTCGGACGAAACCCGGGCCCGCCACAGAACGGTGGCATCTTCACGCTGCATGGCAACCAGTTCACCATCAAAGGTGCCAAAGTAGGCCCGATCGCCCTCCAGCAGGGGGCCTGCGGACAAATTGAGTTCTGTATCATGGCGCGCGATCTGCCGCCCTGAATCGGCATCCACGACCGTGACCCGGCCACGATGGTCGGCGACCCAGATCTCCTGACGGTCATACACCGGCGGCAGATTGGGTCGGCTACGCCCAATGCCGCGGCCTACATTGGCCGACCACACCTGGCGCGGTTCCGCGGTGGCCTCGAAGTCCACCAGTGCAGCAGGTCCATCCACGGTATCACCGCGACCGAACCAGCCGCCGACGGTCTGACAGCCTGCCAACACAAGGGCAAGCAGCACAACGGTGATCAGGCGCATGGGCCGGATCACGATGCCTCCCCGCCCAGACCTGTCGCGTCAATTTTCATTTGCAGCAAACGCTGAAAGCCGCCTTGCTGACTGCTCTGATCGAGCGCCTCCTGGTAGGCCATGCGAGCCTGATCGCGCTCACCGAGTTCCATCAGCAAATCCCCGCGAAGCTCGTGCCAGGCAGCCTCGAAACCGCGCGGCGGCTCGCCATCAATGACCTGCAGTGCATCGCGCACGTCGCCCTGCGCAAACAGCACCCGGGCCAGGCGAATTCGCGCCACCGGACGCAGCATCTCCATCTGCCGCTGCTCAAGCAGTTCCCGGTAGAGGCGTGCCGCCGGCTCCAGCCTGCCATCATCTACATAGGCGCCAGCCATGGCCAGCCCGGCCAGGCCGAGGTAACCGCTGCGCCGCACGTCTGCGCGCATGCTCTCGAAGTGGTCTTCGGCAACCTGCAGCCTGCCCGCCTCGATCTCGTTCTGGATCAGGCTGAAATAGTCGGCTGCCAGCGCCTGCTGGCCAGCCTGCTGATCCTGCCAGTAGCGAAAACCGAAAATTCCGCCGAATGCCAGCACCAGCCCCATCACGATGGCGGGGACATACTCGCGCAGCCATTTCCGAACGCGTTCGCTCTGTTCGTGTTCGTCGTAGAGTTCAACTGCCATGTGTTTTGATTCTTTACTCGAAAAGTGCGTGAAGAGGTCGATCGCCCGCCATGATACGTCAGGCGGGCTTGAGACCGGGCAGCAACCGGGCCAGATGGTCGACCAGGTCTTCCCTGGCCAGATCCAACTGCGGCCCGTCGCCGCGCAGATCCTTGAGTTGACAGCGACCCCGGGTCACCTCGTCCTGACCCAGAATCAGCGCGTAGGCTGCACCACTGCGGTCGGCTCGCTTGAACTGGGCCTTGAAGCTGCCGCCGCCAAGATTGCACGCCAGGCGGAGCCCCGGCAGACGATCCCGCAGATATTCGCCCAGCTTGAGCGCTTCCAGCGGATCGGCCTGACAGACGAGATAGACCTGCGCGCCGCCCGGTCGTTCCGCGTCGAGCCGCGAAATCAGATCAACCAGCCTTTCCACACCGAGGGCAAAACCGATCCCAGGCGTCGGCCGACCACCCTGGATCGCAACGAGATCATCGTAGCGGCCGCCGGCACAGACCGTGCCCTGAGCGC
>SKIE01000358.1 GCA_007116585.1 Wenzhouxiangella sp.
CCAGCCCGCGGCGTGGCCGGGTCACCAGACGGTCCCCGTAGAGTGCGCTGAGCAGGGGGTCACTGGATTCGAGCTGCAGGGGTTCGGTGACCAGGGTTCGGGTGTGAATGCTGACCACGCTGCGCGCCGAGCGGTTGACGGCATCAGCAAAAGAAGTGGGTGTCGGGGCCCGGCTGGTCTGTTCGAAGGCAGGCAGCCACTCGGGACGAAACCAGACGGTAATGAACGCCGCCGCGAGGCCCAGCACGATAAACTGAAGCAGAAATCCTACGAGCTTGGGCACAGCGGGCATCTTTGGTGCGGGAATCACAAGGCCAGCCGCCACCTCATTCGGTCGCGTGATGACCCATGTTGTCGATGGTTCATTATAATTGGAGCCATGCTTAATTTTTCGCTAAAATAGTGGATTGCCCAGCAGGAAATCGCCGCTGCATGCCGTCTTCGGCGACCTCGGGCTCAACCTTTGAAGATCGGGAGTGATTCATGTCGGAAACCGAACCGCTTGCCTCCGTCCAGCCCTCGCCTGACCAGTCTCGCCGACGCTTGCTGTTGGCCACGACCGGAGTCGCCGGGGCAGTTGGCGTTGGTGCCGTCGCCTGGCCGTTTCTGGCCTCCCTTCAACCGAGCCAGCGCGCCCGTGTGATTGGCGCGCCCGTTGAGGTGTACATCGGCAATCTGGAACCTGGCCAGCTGGCACGCGTGACCTGGCGCGGCGCCACCATCGGGATCATGCGCCGCACCGATAGGATGCTTGAGGATCTGGAAGGCTTGGCCGGCCGCCTGCGTGACCCCGAGTCGAACAATAACGACCAGCAGCCGGAGTATGCACGCAATATTCACCGGTCGATCAAGCCTGAGATCCTGGTGCTGAACATTCATTGCACCCACCTGGGCTGTGTGCCCCAGGTGTTGCCGGAGGTCGGAGCTCAGCCGTTCGACGCGAACTGGCGCGGCGGGTTTTTCTGCCCCTGCCATCGTTCCACTTTTGATCTGGCGGGTCGCGTGTTCAGCGGTGTTCCGGCCAGCAGCAACCTGTTAGTGCCGCCGCATCATTTCATTGACGATGACAATGTATTGATCGGCGAGGACCCTGAAGGAGCAGCGTAACCATGGCAAAGACCGCAAATCCGATCGCCCGGGGCGTGGGCGCTGTCGACGACTGGATCAACGAGCGCGCCTCGGTCAAGTCTTTCTACAAGCAGCATCTGAGCGAATACTGGGCACCGAAAAACTTCAATCTCTGGTACTTCTTCGGCTCACTTTCGCTGCTCGTGCTGGTCAACCAGCTGGTGACCGGCATTTTCCTGACCATGCATTACAAGCCCGACGCCGAGCTGGCGTTTGCGTCGGTCGAGTACATCATGCGCGACGTGGAGTGGGGGTGGTTGATGCGCTACATGCATTCGACCGGTGCCTCGCTGTTCTTCGCCGTGGTCTACCTGCACATGTTCCGCGCCCTGATGTATGGCTCCTACAAGAAGCCGCGCGAACTGGTATGGGTGCTTGGCGTGGCCATCTTTCTGATTCTGATGGCCGAATCCTTCATGGGGTACGTCCTGCCCTGGGGCCAGATGTCGTACTGGGGTGCGCAGGTCATCATTTCGCTGTTCGGGGCCGTGCCGATCATCGGGCCGGAGCTGGTCGATTGGATTCGAGGTGATTTCTTTGTCGCCGACGCCACCTTGAATCGCTTCTTCGCCCTGCACGTGGTGGCCTTGCCCATGGTGCTGCTGCTGCTGGTGGTCTTGCACCTGGCCGCGCTGCATGAAGTCGGCTCCAACAACCCGGACGGGGTGGATATCAAGGCGAAGAAGGACTCCCAAGGGCGCCCTCTGGACGCCGTGCCGTTCCACCCGTACTACACCGTCAAGGACATCTTCGGTGCCGGCGTTTTCCTGATCATTGCCGCGTTCATCATTTTCTTCTGGCCTGAAGGGGGCGGGTACTTCTTGAAGGCGGACAACTTCGTCCAGGCCGACCCGCTGGTGACACCGGAACACATTCCGCCGGTGTGGTACTTCACGGCGTTCTACGCGATCCTGCAGGCCGTACCGGACAAGCTGATGGGTGTCATCCTCATGGGGGTTGCCGTGTTGATCCTGTTCTTCGTGCCCTGGCTGGACCGCAGCCCGGTTCGCTCCCTGCGCTACCGCAGCTGGGTGTCGCGGGTGGCGCTCGGTATCTTCGTGATTACGTTCATTCGGCTGAGTATGCTGGGGTTGTCGCAGGAGGCCAGCATCGTAGAGTTGCGCATCTGGACGATGGCCTACTTCGCGTTTTTCATCCTGATGCCGATCTGGACCAGCTTTGAAAAAAACAAGCCCGTACCGGAGCGCGTGACGTCATGAAACCAATGATTCGCAGCCTAGCCGCCGTGATCCTGGTGTTTGCGGCCGCCCCGGTTCTGGCGGCCAAGGGCGGAAACCTTGACTCGGCCGGGACCAACGTGTTCGATCAGGCGTCGCTGCAGCGCGGTGCGGCGCTGTTCGTCAACTACTGCATGGGCTGCCATTCCATGCAGTACCAGCGCTTCCAGCGCGTTGCCGATGACCTGGATCTGAGCGAGGAACTGGTCGAACGCACGTTGCTGCTGGGCGATCATCAGGAAATCACCGACTACATGATGTCGTCCATGCCCTACGATGAGGCGACCGATTGGTTCGGCAAGGCGCCGCCCGATCTGTCGCTGACCGCGCGTTCGCGCGGCTCGGACTGGATTTACACATTCCTGCGCGGCTACTACCTGACCGATGACGGCTGGAACAACACCGTACTGGAAAATCCGGCGATGCCACACGTGATGTGGGATCTGCAGGGCATCCAGCGGGCGCTGACCGAGACGACGACCGACGATGAGGGCAATTCCCGCACCGTGGTCACCGCGCTGGAGCTTGACACGGCCGGCCGGCTGTCGGAAGACGAATACGATCGCGTGGTGCGCGACATTACGGCGTTCATGGAGTATGTGGGCGAGCCGGCCATCCTGGTTCGTCAGCGCATCGGCGTGTGGGTGTTGCTGTTCCTCGCCGTGTTTACCTTCCTGGCCTATTTGTTGTACGTTGACTACTGGAAGGACGTGAAGAAGTGAGTTTGGCCCTCGTGGCCAGCGTCCTGGGGCCGTCCACAGGAGAACCGCGACCATGATGGCACTGTATTCGTCCGAGAACTGTCTGGACTGCCACCGGGTGAGGTTCATCCTGGCCGAGAAAGGCATCAATGTCGAGATCATTCATGTAGAGCAGGATCGGGCCGCAACGGCCGACTTGGCCGAACTCAACCCGTACGGAGAGACGCCGACGCTGGTCGATCGGGACATGGTGCTTTACGGCACCTGGGTTGTGGCGGAGTATCTCGACGAACGCTATCCGCATCCGCCGCTGATGCCGATCGACCCGGTGTCGCGCTCGCGCCTGCGGCTGGCCATGTATCGGGTTCATCGTGACTGGGTTGAGGCCGGGGAGACGCTGGAAACGTCCAGCGGCGCGAAAAAGATCGCTGCAACGCGAAAGTCGCTATGCGAAAGCCTGCTCGCTTCCGACGAGTTGTTCGGCCTGACGCCGTTCCTGCTGCACGACGAGTTGTCTCTGGCCGACTGTGCGCTGGTGCCGCTGCTGTGGCGCCTGCCGTCGTATGAAATTGACCTGACCGCGCGGCAGATTCCCAATCTGACCAAGTACATGGACCGCATGTTTCGGCGCGGCTCTTTCCAGCGCAGCCTGACCGAGGTAGAACGGGCCTTGCGCGAGGAAGATTGAGCGCATGTTGTCGAGTCGTCCCTACCTGCTGCGCGCAGTCCACGAGTGGATTGTTGATTCCGGGCTGACCCCGCACCTGATCGCCGACGCTGATCACGCCGATCTGGTTGTGCCGGACTCGGCCAGGCAGGATGGTCGGGTTGTGCTCAATATTGGCCCCAGCGCCGTGCGTGACCTGCTCATGGACGCGGAACTGGTCACCTTCGTGGCCCGGTTTGGCGGCGTCTCGCAGGCGGTCAGCGTTCCCATGGCCGCCGTTCAGGCCATTTATGCGCGTGAAAACGGTCGCGGCATGATGTTTCCGGAAGAAGATGAAGATGGGGTAGAAGATGCCGCGTCGCCAGATGACGGAAGCGCTGAAGACCGCGGCAGCGCCAAGGGCGTCAAGCGCGCCGGTCCGAACCTGCGCGTGGTCAAGTAAGGCCAATTCCCTGATATGGATTGACCTGTCAACTCTTTGCTCCAATTTTCACTCCAGTTTTTCACTTTCCCGTGTCAATGTCTTCGGTTCAGGGTATGAAAGGCGATGGGCGACGGTGGATCACTCTGATA
>SKIE01000257.1 GCA_007116585.1 Wenzhouxiangella sp.
ACAGCTCGCGCATGCCGGCATCGACCATCGGAATGCCTGTTCGTCCCCGCTGCCAGGCCCGCAGATCGTCTGCATAGTCGGCCGGGTCGCGCCAAGGGAAGTGGTCAAACTGCCGTTTCAGCGCTTGGTCCGGCAGATCGGGATGATGAAACAGCAGGTGGGCCGAAAATTCACGCCACGCAATCTCACGCAAGAACGACCACCGGCCCTTGCCGCTGGGCAATTCCCCGCCGGCGTCCAGCGCGCGCGCCACCTGACCCGGCGACAATTCGCCGAAATGCAAATGGGGCGAAAGGCGCGAGGTGCCGTGGTGTCCCGGGCGGTCGCGTCCATCGTCGTAACCGCCGACGATACGCTCAACGAAACCATCCAGCCGGCGTCGGGCGGCGAGCTCGCCCGGTTCCCAGCGCTCACTGAAACCCCCGGCCCAGTCGTGCTCGGGCAACAGTTGCAGATCAGCCAGGTCCAGTGCGGCGGGCCACCGCTCGGGCGGCTCGAGATGACGGGGCTCCGGCGCCGCGCCTGGCGCAGTCCAGCGCTTCTGCATCTGTTTCCAGAACGGCGTGAACACCAGATACGGCGTCTCGTCGGCTTTCAACAGCTCCCACGGCTCGAACAGCAGGGCGCCACCACAACTGTTCGCCGTCAGCCCCTGCGCGCGCAAATCCGCCTTCAGGGCGGTGTCCCGCTCGACGAAGGCCGGCTCGTAAAGCCGGTTCCAGTACACCGCCTCGGCACCGCTGGCCCGGGCAATTCGCGCCAGTTCCCCGGCCGTATCGCCGGCGGCAATGATCAGTCGGCTGCCGCGATCGCGCAGACGTCGATCGAGCCCATCCAAAGCATGATGGAGCCACCAGCGGCTGGCCGCACCCGGTACCCAGGCGCCTTCGGCTTCCGGATCCCAGATGAATACCGGCACAACCCGGTCATGGTCGCGTCGGGCCTGATCCAGGGCCGCGTTGTCGGCCAGGCGCAGGTCGCGCCGAAACCACATAAGGGCAGTAGAAGACATTAAGGGCAATGTCCGGCTTGTATCGTCAAGAGGCGGTGAAATCAGCGCGGTGATCGGGTCTCAGGCACCAGCCTCGTTCACCCGACGCTCCTGGCGCACCGCATCGGCCCGGCGTGCCTCCAGCCACTCCAGATAACCATCGGCCAGGCCGGTCACGTACTCACCGCTGAAGCAGGAGCTGTCAAAACCGGCCAGGCGACGATTCTTGCCGCGCACCGCCTTTTCCAGATCGGCCAGATCCTGATAAATCAGCCGATCGGCCCCGATCCGCTCGCACACTTCCTGATCGGAACGTCCGGCGGCGACCAACTCGCTGGCCGCCGGCATGTCAATACCGTAGACATTGGGATAGCGAACCGGCGGCGACGCCGAGGCCAGATAGACTTTGCGCGCGCCGGCCTCGCGCGCCATCTGGATGATCTGCCTGGAGGTGGTGCCGCGGACGATGGAGTCGTCCACCAGCAGCACGTTCTTGTTGCGAAACTCCAGCGAGATCGTGTTCAGCTTGCGCCGCACCGAGCGAGCGCGCTCTTCCTGGCCCGGCATGATGAAGGTGCGGCCGATATAGCGGTTCTTGATCAGCCCCTCGCGGTACTTCACCCCGAGCATCTGCGATAGCGGCAGGCAGGCCGTGCGACTGGTGTCAGGTACCGGGATGACCGCATCGATATCGTGGTCGGGCCATTCGCGCAGAATCTTTTCGGCCAGCGCCTCACCCATGCGCAGCCTGGCCTTGTAAACCGACAGATCGTCGATCATTGAGTCGGGACGGGCAAAGTAAACATACTCGAACAGGCACGGGGTGTGAGCCTGGGCGTAACTGCTGACCTGCCGGTGCAGTTCACCGTCCAGTGTCACCAGAACGCTCTCACCCGGGGCCAGGTCGGCGACCAGATCAAAGCCCAGAATATCCAGCACCACGGACTCGGAAGCCAGGATGTACTCGCGCCCCTGCGGCGCCTCGCGTTGCCCCAGCACCACCGGCCGGATACCGTGCGGATCACGAAAACCGAGCAGCCCGATACCGGCGATCAACGCCACCGTGGCGTAACCACCGCGGCAGCGCCGGTGCACGCCGTCAACCGCGGCGAACACCTCGGTCGGGCCAACCTCACCCGAGCCGTGTGCAACCAGTTCGTTGGCGAGAATGTTCAGCAACACCTCCGAGTCCGACTCGGTATTGATGTGACGCCGGTCGCGGGCGAACAATTCCGCGCTCAGCTCATCAGAGTTGATCAGGTTGCCGTTATGTCCCAGCGCAATTCCGCACGGCGCGTTGACATACATGGGCTGGGCTTCGTCCGGCCGGTCACAGCCAGCCGTCGGGTAGCGCACGTGGCCGATGCCGATATCACCGGTCAGACCCGAGACCGCGCGCTGGCCAAACACGTCGCGGACCAGGCCCAGTCCGCGCGCAGAGCGCATGCGGTTCTGATCCAGCGTGGTCATGCCCGCGGCATCCTGGCCCCGATGCTGCAAAATGGTCATGGCATCGTAAATTCTGGCGGCCACGGCGCTGCGGCCGAAAATTCCCACAATTCCGCACATGCTTTTCGTCAGTCCTCGGTAACGGGTAGCGGCGGTACGTATTCTCGCACCGATTCCGGAAAATGGCCGAGCGCAAACACGGCAAGACGCTCGAACTCGGGCAGCAGACGCGACTCCTGCCACCACGGGTCTTCGGGGAACGGCGTAAACCGGGCCACGATGACGGCCACCAGCACGATGGCCATGCCGCGCAGCGCGCCGAACAAGGCACCGACCAGCCGGTCGGTGCCGCTCAGCCCCGTACCTGCGACCAACCGACCCAGAAGATAGTTGATCAAGCCGCCCACCACGAGCACCAGAATGAAGACGCCGACAAAGGCGATGATCATCCGCGCCGACGGCATTTCGATCCAGGGCGCCATGCGCTCGGAGAGCGGATCAGCCGCCAGCAGTCCGGCGTAGATGGCCAGAAACCAGACCACCAGCGAAAACGCCTCGCGAATAAAGCCTCGAAACAGGCTCACCAGCATGGACACCAGACAGACCCCGAGGATCGCCAGGTCGGCGACGCTCATGCCAATGCCATCATGGGTGGCTGACGACCAGACCTTCCAGGCCCGCCTGCTCGGAAAGCTGGCGCTGCATTGCCGCGGCCTGCCGGCGTTCAGGGAACTGGCCGACGCGAACCCGCCAGATCGCGCGCGTGCGGCTTTCATCGGGATGCAGGAAGGCCTCGAAACCGTTTTCAAGCAGTTGCGCGTGCAGTCGGTCGGCGTTGGAGCGCTCGGCGAACGAACCCACTTGTACTGAAAAACCGGGCTGGGCATCGGTTTGGGCAGGCGCAGCCGTGGTACCGGCGCGCTGCCTGACCACCGGCTCAACGCCGCTCACGGTTGTTGCGATCTGTGACCGGGCCCGCTCGGCCCCAGCCCGATCGGCATAGGGACCAGCCTGCAAACGATGCAATCGCGTCTCACCGCGGACCACCGTATCCACCGCGGCCGCATGCCCCAGGCGATCGAGCTGGTCACGCAAGCGCTCGGCCGTTTCGGCCGAGCTGAAACTGGCCACCTGCACCATCCAGTTACCGCCGGCTTGCGCGGTTTCGGCTACGGGCGCGTCAGGTTCCGGGGCGGCCTCGGGCTCGGCCTCAGCGACCGTATCGACCGCATCCTCTTCGGCGGCCTCGACCAGCGTCTCCGCGGACACTGCCGGTTCGGCCGGCTCTTGATCAGGTACTGCTGGATCGGCCCCGGGCTCCGCCGCTTCCTCATCAGGCGCCAGCAGCGTGATCTCGTCGGCCACCACAAGAGGCTCAGGCTCAGGCTCGGGCGGGAGTTCAGCCTCAGTGGCCGGCTCAGGCTCGACGGTCCGACCAGGGTTCAGCGGCACCCGGCGCACTTCGCGTCTTTCCGACGGCGGGGGCGGCAAATCCAGAGCGCTGTCACGGCGAGTGTCGCCATCATCGCCGCCGTCAAACAGCATCGGCACAAAGATCACCGCCAGCGCAATCAGTATGGTTGCGCCGACGAGTCGCTGTTTCAGCACCTTGTCCATTTGCACTTACTCCTGCTGCGCGATGACCGGCCAAGCCTCGGCAACGGTCTGGAAGGATCCGAACACCACGATGCGCGCCCTGGACTCCGCTGCTTCAAGCGCATGTCGCACCGCCATGTGCACCGATTCTACCGTTTCAACGGACCCCGTGACGGGCAAGCCTCTCAGAATGGCGGCAATCTCGGCGGCCGGTCGTGCGCGATGGCCTTCAAGCTCAGGCACCAGCCAGCGGTCGAAGTTCG
>SKIE01000266.1 GCA_007116585.1 Wenzhouxiangella sp.
GCCATCGAGGCACCGTGCTCGCGGATCCAGCCGTTGAGGAACTCCGCTTTCAGGGCGGCCATGTCGACGCTGGCCGGACACTCGGACTTGCAGGCTTTGCAGCCCAGGCAAAATTCCAGCGCCTCCTTGACCTCAACCGACGAAAACCCCAGCGCCGAGCCGCCGCTGAACATCTGGCGCAGCACGTTGGCCCGGCCGCGGGTCGAGTCTTTTTCCTCGCGCGTGGCCATATAGCTGGGGCACATGGCCCCACCGCTGTCGGCCAGCTTGCGGCAGGCACCGGCGCCGTTGCAACGCTCGATGGCTTCGGCAAATCCGCGCGAGTTGCGAAAGCGAAACACCGTATCCACCGAGGCCGGCCGCCAGCCCGGGTGGTAGCGCAGATGCTGGTCCATGGCCTGGGCAAACACAATCTTTCCGGGATTGAACAAGCCGTCCGGATCCCAGATGCGCTTGACCTGCTCCAGCCAGCCGACCGCTTCTGCGCCCAGCACGACGGGCAGGAATTCGGCCCGGGCCAGGCCGTCGCCGTGCTCACCCGACAGCGAACCGCGGTAGTCGCGCACCAGTTCAGCCACTTCCAGGGCCACGGCTTTCATGGTCGCCAGCCCTTGCTCGGACTTCAGATCCAGTACCGGGCGCAGGTGCAGCTCGCCCGAAGCGGCATGACCGTAGAACACGCAGTCGGTGCCGTGGCGGTCGAGGATGGCGCGGAAGTCACGCACGTAGTTCGGCAGATCAGCGACGCGCACTGCCGTGTCTTCGACAAACGTCGGCGACTTCTCGTCGGATACCCGGCCCATGAGCAGGCCGAGCCCGGCTTTGCGCAAATCCCAGACCCGGCGCATGGCTTCAGGCTGGACGAACACCGGCACGCTGGTGGCCGTCGTCAGGGCCGCGGCAGCCGCTTCGGCCCGAGCCTGCGCCTGATCAGCCCGGTCGTCCAGGAACTCGATGATGAGTACACAATCCGGGTCGCCCTGCAGGAAGAAGCGGTTGCGGCTTTGCTCGCGGTTGTGGCGGGTCGCCTCCAGAATGTGCCGATCAACCAGTTCCACCGCCGCTGGCTGCTGTGCCAACACATCGACCGTAGCCCGCAAGGCCGCATCCAGCGAGTCGAAATGCGGCACGACCAGCGCCCGGTGCGCCTGCTGCGGGACCAGCCCGAGCTCGGCCTCGGCGATCAAAGCCAGGGTGCCCTCGCTACCGGTCAGCAGCGCGGCCAGGTTGAACGGTGGCCCGTCCGGCGTGAAAGGCTGCATGCGGCACAGCGCATCGAGCGCATAGCCGGTATTGCGACGGGTGACTTCCGGGTGCGGGAAAGCAGCCTCGATGCCGGATTGATGCTGCTCCAGCAGATCCAGCATTCCGCGATAAATCTGACCTTCGCGTGAGTCCAGCTTTCGCTTGGCGGCCAAGTGCTCGGCCGACAAGGGCCCGAAATGGACCTGCGAGCCGTCGTCGAGCACGCAGTCCAGCGACAAGACGTGGTCACGCGTGGTGCCGTAAGCCGGCGAATACGAGCCGGAGGCGTTGTTGCCGATCATGCCGCCAAGCATGCAGCGGTTGGTGGTTGAGGTATCGGGGCCGAACAGGAGCTGATGCGCCGCGGCGGCGCGGTTGAGCTGGTCACGGATCACGCCCGGCTGAACACGAGCGCGCCGCCCGTGGGCATCCAGCGCCACGATTTCGGTCATGTGGCGCGAGATATCGGCCACGATGCCGCTGCCGGTGGTCTGCCCGGCCAGGCTGGTGCCCGCCGCGCGCATGGTGATGCCCTGCCCGCGAGATCGCGCCAGGGCGATGAGTTCGCTCAGGTCATCGGCGCTACGGGGGAAACAGACTGCCGTCGGCAGCTGCTGGTACATCGACGCATCTGTGGCGTAGAGGTGCCGGGTCAGGGAATCGGCGCACAGAGTTGGCATGGTCGCACTATCGGCGCTCTTGCCAGCCCGGTAGTTGACCGATATCAAAAAGCCGCCAGTCGGGCATTGCCTGACAGCGGTCGAGGGCGTCTAAGCAGACACTCCGCGCAAGGCCTTGAGCATGTCGAGCGTGCTGACGATACCGACCACGCCGCCGTCCCGGGTGACAACCAGACGGTGAATCCGGCCCTGGATCATGGTGTCGGCCATGGTGGCGATATCGGTACTTTCATCGACCTGGTAAATGACCGACGTCAGGATATCGGCCACCGTCAGACCGTCGTCCTCGACCACATGAAATGGCCGCAGATCCGTTTCATCCAGTTCGTCCTCCCAGCCCTGCAGAAAGAAATCTCCGACGTTTTCACCGCCACGGATCGTGCTGCGCTGACCATTGTGAGCAACGATATCGGACAGCGACACGACGCCGACCAGAAGACCGTCGCTATCAAGCACCGGTGCACCCGAAATACCGTGATCGGTCAGTGTGGCGGCCAGTTCGTGCACGGTCATGTCATCGTGAACCAGCACCACATCCGGATTCATGATGTCGCTGGCGGTCAGTTGTTCAAGTTTTTTCATTCAGATACCTGTCGTCTCAAGCCCGCAAAGAGGCGCTATCTCCAGGACGGCGCCAGAAGGCTGGTGGAATAGACGCGCTATTTTACGCGCACAGCGCTCTAGCGCGGTGCGCGGTTCGCCTCAGGCAACAGAGTGTGGTTTTTCTAGCGGCGGCTGCGCAGCCAGTTCCACCAATGGATCTTGAGACCGGGAACGCGGAGGAGCCATCCCAGCCAGCGCCCGCCGTGAGCAGGATCGACATTGACGACCGGACGGCCGGCAGCGCGCAGGACCACGGCCTGATCGGCCAGCTGCAGGCCGGCTGCCAGATCGCGCAGCGCGCCAAGGCGGGAGGTGTGCGAAGGGAGCTGTTTCAAAAAAGCCAGGTTGGGGGCGTTGATGACCACACCCCTTCCCTGGCCGCGGACGCTGATCAAATCCGATCCGGCACGAATTTCCAGATCGACCTCGATATCCAGCGGGCCGCGCATGTTACTTCGCGGCGCCCTTGAGATCACGTGCGCGAATCACGAGCGAGCCGTTCATGCCCCAGCGGGCGTGCTGCACCTTGTCGCCCGGACCGGTGGGCACATCCAGGAGGAAATCCTTGAACTCGTAAGTGATTTCGGCATTGCGCCCGGTCAGCTTGTCGTACAGGCTGATGGCCAGTTCTGACCAGTCTTTTGGCTGTTCTGCCATGTTGCAGCTCCTTGTTCAGTTCAGGTTTTTGAAAGGCAGGGGAGCAATTGCGAACCCCCGTAACTCACCTTGATCGAAACACGAGGGTGGTGAAGTGGCCGTGAACCAGCCTCAGCCCTCGCCGGCGGCCAGCGCCATGAGCCGAAGCGCAAAGCGATCAACCTGCTCGTAGTCGGTGTAGTCAACAACCGTCTTGCGATCAGTCGGTCCGTCGGTGAATTTCATCGTCAACTGGATCATGATCCGATCGAAAAACCCGTAGCTGGGATAGTCCAGCTTGCCGGCCAGAATTTCCACGTGATCAAAATCGACCGACAGGCTGTCGAGGAGCTTGCGCACGTAGACATTGCCTTCAATGGTCCGCTTTTCGGCCTTGCGCGCAATCAGGTTGACCGAAAAGAAGACTTTGCGGCAGCCGCTCAGGCGCTCGGCGTTGTCTGTCAGAAAACGCGACAGGCGGGGGTCGTGCTTGCCGTAAACGACGCTCCCCCCCACGGCAACCACGTCGAACGCGGACGGATCAAGATCGGTCGACGAGGCGACGTCCACAAGACGGGCCTGCGCGCCATGATCGTCCAGCAGGCGCTGCATGCGTTGGGTGATCTGGCGGGTGTGACCGTCGCGGCTGGCATAAATGATCAGAATCTTGCTCATGAGGCCGCCCGTTGCTCGCGCTCCAGCGTTTCTGCCGCCTCGCCGATCCGGCGCGTCAGGCCGTTGAACAGCACCAGATGAGGCAGGAACAAGGCATACCAGTAGAGCAATCCCCAGACACCGGCCGGGTGCCAGGTGGCCGTCGCAATGACACGCGTGCCCTCGCCTTCGGGAACGGCTTCGAGCTCCAGCACCCCGTCACCGGGAGCTTTCATACCAAAGCGCAGGGTGAAGCGCTCGCCCGGCTCCATCGCGATGACTTCCCAGGTGTCGACCCGGTCGCCCAGTTCCAGTGCGTCCGGGTCGCGCCGGTAGTGACTGCGCCCTGAGCCGCCCACCAGCACGTCCAGCCACTCGCGGATAAACCACAGAAAATTCATGTACCAGTAACGGTTCTTGCCGCCGATGCGGCACAGGACTTTCCACACCGATTCCGGGCTGGCCGGGCTCCAGTA
>SKIE01000303.1 GCA_007116585.1 Wenzhouxiangella sp.
CTGCTCCTGCCCGGCCGGGCAATACGCCAGTTCCACCTCAGCGGTCGGCGATCCGGGCCGATGGATACAGATTCGGAGGTTCGTGCCTTCCGGCTGCTGCTCCAGCAAAGAGGCGAAATAGTCTCGGGCAGCGGGAGTAATAGTCACCATGGTAAATCGGTATCAGAAATGTCAGTTTGAATCGTAATGATGACGCCGCGTCAGTCAACTTTCAAGCGGGCACTCAGCCACGGCAGCGAATGATCGTAGCGCCAATCAATGCCTGAGTGGCTGCCGTCGAACTCCTCGAAGTGGTGAGGCACACCGGCGCGGTCCAGGTTGTGGTGCAGTTCCCGCGTACCGTAGTGGATGAAATACTGATCACGACAGCCGGCATCAATCCACAGGCCGGATAAAGCGCGCAGGTTATCAGCGCTGGCCTCCACGCGTCGCACGGGGTCAAAAGTCAGCCATCGGGCCCAGATCTCCGGGTGGAGCCCGCAGGTTTCCAGATCGAACGGCAGCTCAAGATTCAGGCGGCGGCCGGGGCTTGGTGAGTAGCTCGCGGCAAGACACAGCGTCATCAGGGTATGGAAATCCGCGCCCGTCGGGCGCTGCTTTCTCCAGAACGCCCGCACGAACGCAACCGGATCTCCATCGTACCGGGCCAGCCCGTCGCAGCAGGCGGGAAAATCGCGCAGATAGACACGATCGAAACCGCAGTCACCGGCGTGCGAGGCGGCTGCGGCAAATTGGCCGGGACGTGTCATCACCAGGTGCAGCGCGCCGAAACCGCCCGAGGATTTGCCAAAGACCGCCCGGCTGTCGGGCCGCGCCAGCGTTCGGTATTGCCCGTCCAGCGCCGGCAACAACTCGTCAATCACGTAGTCGGCGTAAGGACCCAGCGCCGGTGAATTCACGTACTGGTTGCCGCCCAGGCTGGTGTAGCAGTCGGGAAACAAGACAATCACGGGTGGCATCCTGCCCTGCCCGATCAGTCGGTCCAGACGCTGCGGCATTGATTCTCCGTGATTGCGCCAGCTCACCTGGCCCGGGCCGGCATTGGTGTAGGCAGCCAGTGAGACCAGCACCGGGTAGCGCCGTGCCCCACCATCGTAGCCGGGCGGCAGGTATACCGGGTGGCGGCGAGAGGCAGGATCGCCCAGCGGGTTGGCCGCAAGCAGGACGGAATCGTGCCTCAGCCAGTCGAGACGACCAGCCGGGAACGTATCGGTCGCACGCAGCGCCTCCGGTTTATCCAGCCGTTCGGCCATATCAAAGCTAACTTGCTCGGGGCACGTTCAGCGGCACGACCTTGTTCGATCGAGCCGGAACACGGTCGAGTTCCGGCACCAGTTCCAGCAGGAGCGCGCGCAGGCGTGCCGTATCGTATTGCTGCACGGCGCGCTCGGCCTCGTTCAGTCGATCGGCCAGCCCGTCCAGCGACTTGCCTGCCGCCTGGCTCAGGAAGATTTTCTCGTGCGCCGTGGTGGCGTAGGACTCATGCTCATGGAACAGTTCCTCGAACAGTTTCTCGCCCGGCCGCAGTCCGGTGTAGACAATCTCGATATCCCGACCCGGCTCCTTGCCGGCCAGCCGGATGAGCTGCTCGGCCAGGTAACTGATCCGTACCGGCTCACCCATGTCAAGAACAAACACCTCACCACCCCGCCCGAGGACACCGGCCTGCAAAATCAACTGTCCGGCCTCGGCAATGGTCATGAAATAGCGCGTGATTTCCGGATGTGTCACCGTAATCGGCCCGCCGCGACGAATCTGTTCATTGAACAGGGGCACGACCGAGCCGGTGGAGTTGAGCACGTTGCCAAAGCGGACGGTGATGAAACGCGTGGCCGAGCGCCGGTTGAGCTGCTGGCAATAAAGTTCCGCAATCCGCTTGGTCGCGCCCATCACGTTGGCCGGGTTGACAGCCTTGTCGGTCGAGATCAGGACGAAGACCTCAACGCCGTAACGGTCGGCCGCATCTGCGACGCGGCGCGTACAAACGGCATTGTTTCGAACCGCCTCGCGCACCTGGGTCTGCAGCATGGGCAGGTGCTTGTAGGCGGCGGCGTGGAAGACGACCTCCGGTCGCGAGCGCTGCATCACGGTGTCGATCGTGGCCGGATCACAAGCGTCTCCCAGCACCGTTTCGATCACGAGGTCGCGGAACTCGTTTCTGAGACGGTAATCGACCCGATACAGGTTGTACTCGCTGTGGTCAAGGATCACCAGCCCAGCCGGATCAAGGCGGGCGATCTGGCGGCATAGTTCGGCACCGATCGACCCGCCCCCGCCAGTGACCAGCACCCGTTTTCCGGCCAGGCCCGCACGGATGGCGTCCCAGTCCAGCGAAACCGGATCGCGGCCCAGCAGATCATCGATGGCGACCGGCTTGAGATCGTCAAAGCGGGTCATGCTTGCGCCCAATTCTTTCAGCGTCGGCAGCGTTTTGAAATCCACCTCGGCCTGTTCACAGATCTCGACAATCCGCTGCATCTGCTGGTTGGTCGCTGAGGGAATTGCGATGACGACCTGGTCGATCATTGCCTCACGGACCACCCCCGGCAGCCGCGCAATCGGCCCCAGCACAGGAACTGCATCGATTTCACGCTGGCGCAGCCTGGGGCTGTCGTCCAGAAACCCGACCACGTCGTGGCCGCCGCGACGTTTGAGCTCCTTGAGCAGCAGCCGTCCGGACTGACCGGCACCCAGAATCACGGTTCGCCGGGTCACGCGGCGCTGGCGAACTTCCAGGCGCATATCCTTGAACACGCGATAAACCAGCCTCGGCAGTCCGAGCAACACGATCAGCAGCACCGGGAACGTCCACACCATGAGCACCATCAACTCGACCGGTGCGGACAGCACCAGCAATACCGCGGCGCCCGAGACTGCGCCCAATACGCCCGCACGCAGCAGGTTGCCCAGGTCGGGCAGGCTGGCAAAGCGCCACACACCGCGATACAGGCCGGCCCGCCAGTGCAGGAAGCCTTGCAGGATGAGAATCAGGTTGAGCTCAAGCGCGATCTGGGTCCAGTCCGGCCCGGTGGCGTCAATCAGCCAGGCCGTCGCGACCCGCGCAGCCAGCCAGGCCAGTCCGACCATGATCAGGTCGTGACAAACGACAACGGCACGAAGGTTGAAAACCGGATTCCGTTTTCCCACCCTGTTCGTCATTACGCGTAATGCTCCTTACTCGCCCTGCACTGCACAACATACCATGCGCCAAAAAGCAACGCGATCAGGCACAGGGCCAGCGGAAAGTCCCACGCCGGAAAACTTAGCGCCGCCAACACGAACGGCAAAACCACCGCCACGTTCACAAGGCCGTACAAACCCAGCACACGACCATGACTCCAGCCCAACACCAGCAAGCGCTGATACGCATGCTCTCGGTGAGCAGTATACCAGCGCTGTCCAGACCTGGCCCTGCGAATCAGTGTCGCCGTAGCGTCCACAACAAACACCGAGCAGATCATCAAGCTGACCCAGATACTGACCTGGCCGCTGGCCGCACCGCTCAGGGCCAGAAAGCCGACCAGCCCGCCCGCACTGACCGAGCCCACATCGCCCATGAAAATACTGGCCTGCGGACGGTTCCAGACCAGGAATCCCAGCGCGGCCCCGGCAAGACTGAAGGCCAGCGTTGACGGTACCGGCGCCTGCGGGTCAAACAACAGCAGCCCGAACAGCACGCCGGACCAGGCCAGCTGCATGGCCGCCAGGCCGTCAGCGCCATCCATGAAATTGTGCAGATTGATCAGCCAGACAACCGCAATCAGGGCCAGCGCCGACCAGAGCCACGGCCAATCAAGGACCAGCGGACCCACGGCCACGGCTCCGACCGGGCCGGTGATCCAGAGCATAAGCGCAGCGACGGCAAAAAAACCAGGCAGACGCCACCGGACCGGCAAATCGCTGACATCATCCAACCAGCCGATGGCGGCCAGGGCGACCAGCAGCCCGACCACCGGCGCGGCCACAGCCATCCCGGCCAGCGCGAATGCAGTAACAACCACGGCCAGGACAAGAGCGACCCCGCCGCCACGCGCCGTCGGCATTGAGTGGCTGCGTCGCTCGCCAGGCTGGTCCAGCAGCCCGAGCCGGACAACCACCGCTTTGACTACAGGCGTCAACGCGGCGCTCAAGCCCAGCGCCAGAACCAGGGGCAGCGCCATGATCAGCCAGTCTGCCATTACTCGCCCAGAACACCTCGAATGACGCGCGTGCTGTTCCAGCTGCGACAGCCCGGACACATCCAGTGATGCGCACTGCC
>SKIE01000255.1 GCA_007116585.1 Wenzhouxiangella sp.
AGTAGGTTGACGTTCCCCGCCCGATCCGCGACCAGATGAGCGAGACAGCCCACCATTATAACGTTTAAGTTCCGGCAATGAAAACCACGTCAGCAGCCAGGAAACCTTCCTGCTAATATTGCTGTCAATCAGGCACGTCATGTGCCCTACCGACCCAACACTTTCTCGAGGACTGACCAAAGATGAATGATCGACTGAGGACTGCTTCTCTGCCCCGCAGCGCGGGCGTCGAAATCGACGACAGTGCGCGCAAGGTATTGCGCAACACCTGGAACCTGCTGGCGATGACCCTGTTGTTCAGCTCCTTCATGGCCTACATCGCAATGGCCAACAACTGGCCCTACCCCGGCGTCCTGCTGACCCTGGGCGGCTACTTCGGCCTGCTGTTTCTGACCATGGCGCTGCGCAACTCAGCCTGGGGCCTGTTGAGCGTGTTCGCCCTGACCGGTTTCATGGGCGCCACCTTCGGGCCGATCATCAACAGCTACCTGACGGTATTCAGCAATGGCCACGAGCTGGTCATAGCCGCGTTCGGCGCCACGGCGGTGGCCTTCGTCGGACTGTCCGGCTTCGCCATGGTGACCCGGCGCGACTTCAGCTTTCTGGGGCCGTTTCTGTTCGTCGGCATTCTGGTGGCCTTTCTGGCCGGCCTGGCGGCGATCTTCTTCCAGATGAGCGCGCTGGGGCTGGCGGTCTCGTCCATGTTTGCCCTTCTCATGTGCGGGCTGATCCTGTACCAGACCCAGCAGATTGTCCGCGGGGGCGAGACCAACTACATCATGGCGACCGTCACGCTGTTTGTCTCAATCTACAACCTGTTTTCCAGTCTTCTGCACCTGTTCGGGTTTTTCATGGGTGAAGACTGATTCCGACCGCGCTCAGCCCAGCAGGATGACCCCAAAGCCCCGGCCCCGCCGGGGCTTTGCGTTTTCCGACCGGGTCGATCAGGCCCTGCCACGGCGCGGGATAAAGCCCTCGATCAGCAGCAGTATCACGCCGGTCACGATAACGCTGTCAGCGACATTGAACGCCGGCCAGTGCCAGCCCTGATAGTGAATATCGATGAAATCCACCACGTAGCCCTGGCGAATCCGATCGACCATGTTACCGAGGGCCCCAGCCAGCACCAGCGTCAGGGCCACCGGCAGCAGGCGGGCGTGATGCGGCAGGCGCTTCAGCCAGACCAGCAGTACGACGCTGACGACGACGGCCACCACGGTGAAAAACCAGCGCTGCCAGCCGCCGGCGCCGGCCAGAAAGCTGAACGCCGCGCCCTCGTTGTGGGCCAGGGTCAGATTGAGCCATGAGGTGATCACCTGCGGTCGGTACAATTCCAGGTTCTGACTGGCCAGTTGCTTGGTCCACAGGTCCAGCGCAATGAGCACAGCGGCCAGCGCGAGCCACAGCGCATAGCGCCCAAGACCCATCGTCCCGGATTCTGTCACGCCCAGCGCCTCGATTCCGGCTCGCCGGCTACATTGCCGATGCAACGCGCGCATAGTTCAGGATGATCAGGGTCAACGCCCACGCTGTCGCGATGGTGCCAGCAGCGCGTGCACTTGGCGTGGCCCGTGGCCCGAACGCTGAATCTCAGGGAGTGGCCATCAATCGAACCGCGACCGGACTCGGTCTCGACCGCTCCCAGGCTGACGTCGGACGACAGGAAGAAAAAGCGCAACTCGTCACCCAGACGGGCGAGATCGTCCGCCAGCGGACCGTCCGCCTCCAGCGTGATCTCGGCGGCCAGCGAAGAGCCGATGGCCTTGGACCGACGCAACTCCTCCAGACGCGGCCCGACCAACTCGCGCACCGCTCGCAGGCGGCCCCAGAACGCCCGCTCATCGTCCGCCATCGCGCTCAAGCCGTCATACCAGGTGGCGAGCATGACCGACGCCACGCGCTCACCTTTCATTTCAGACCAGATCTCTTCGGCGGTAAAGCAGCACAACGGTGCCAGCCAGCGGACCAGTGCCTCGAGAATATGCTGCATGGCGGTCTGGGCAGAGCGTCGCGCCGGGTGACCAGCCGGCAGCGTGTAGAGACGATCCTTGATGATGTCGAGATAGAACGCGCCCATGTCCACGCTGCAGAAATGGTGCAGACGCTGATAAATGGTGAAGAAACGGTAGTCCCGATAAGCGCTCTGGATATCGCTTTGCAGCCGGGCCGCCAGATCCACCGCGTAGGCGTCCAGCGGCAGCAGCTCGCCCGCGGGGACAGCATCGGAGGCCGGGTAGAAATCGTGCAGGTTACCCAGCAGAAACCGCGCGGTGTTGCGAATCCGGCGGTAGGCGTCGGCCACGCGCTTGAGGATTTCGTCCGAGACCGACATCTCCTGGCGATAGTCCGCGGCCGCCACCCACAGGCGCAGGATATCGGCGCCAAGCGTCTTCATGATCTGCTGCGGCGCGACCACATTGCCCTGGGATTTTGACATCTTGCGGCCTTCGGCGTCGACCGTGAACCCATGGGTGAGCACCTGACGATAGGGCGCTTCGCCGTGCATGGCGACCGAGGTCAGCAGCGACGACTGGAACCAGCCCCGGTGCTGATCGGAACCCTCGAGATAGAGGTCGGCCGGTCGCCCGAGATCTTCGTTCTGGTCGAGCACGCAATGATGGCTGACGCCGGAATCAAACCAGACGTCGAGAATGTCGCTGACCGGTTCATAGCGGGCCGGATCGGCCCCGAGACGCTCGACGATGTCGTCGCGGTACCAGGCATCGACCCCTTCCTGCTCAATGATTGCGGCCAGCTTGTGCAACAGCGCCGGCGAGTCCGGATGCGCCTCCTGGGTCTCCCGATCCGTCAGCAGCCCCAGCGGCACGCCCCAGGTGCGCTGGCGCGAGATGCACCAGTCCGGGCGCGTTTCAATCATGCTGCGAATCCTGGCCTGGCCCCACGCCGGCACCCAGCGAACGCGCTCGATCGCGGCCAGCGCATCGGCCCGGAGATTGGCCTGATCCATGGCAATAAACCACTGCGGGGTGGTTCTGAACGCGGTCGGTGTCTTGTGCCGCCAGCAGTGCGGATAACTGTGTTCGAAGGATTCGGCGGCGAGCAGCGTCCCGCGCTCGCGCATGTGCGCCACCAGCGTGTCGTTGGCAGCCCAGACGAACTGACCGGCGACCAGCGGCGTGTCGGCGACAAACACGCCGCCCGCATCAACCGGGTTGTACACCTCCAGGCCATAGTGCTGCCCGACCTCGAAGTCTTCCTGACCGTGACCCGGTGCGGTATGCACCGCGCCGGTGCCGGTTTCGGTGGTCACGTGCTCACCCAGGATCAGCGGCACCTCGCGGCCGTTGTAGGGGTGCCGCAGCAGCAAGTGCTCCAGCGCGGCGCCGCGCGTCTGGCCCAGCGACTCGACCTGTTCCAGCCCCAGCCGCGCACATACAGCCGGGCGCAGCTCTGTAGCGACCACCAGCTCTACCACCCGGCTACCCTGCCTGGCACGAATCAGCTCGTAGTCCAGCTCGGCGTGCAGGCACACGGCGAGGTTGGCCGGGATGGTCCACGGCGTGGTCGTCCAGATCAACACGCCGGCCTCCTCACCGAGCGATCCGGCGCCAAACCTGCTGGCCAGCGCCTGCACATCCACGGCGCGAAACAGCACGTCGATGGCCGTTGAGGTCTTGTCCCGGTATTCAATCTCGGCCTCGGCCAGCGCCGAGCCACAGTCAAAACACCAGTGCACCGGCTTGACGCCGCGCTTGAGATGGCCACGTTCCACGATGCGCGCCAGCGAGCGCAGCATGTCGGCCTCGTAACGGAAGTCCCGGGTGGCATAGCGCCGAGACCAGTCGCCCAGGCCGCCCAGGCGCTGAAAATCAGACGACTGGCTGGCGATCTGGCGGTCGGCATACTCCCGGCATTTCTGCCGGAAGGTGGCCGCGTCCACCTTGTGGCCGACCTTGCCGACCTTCTTTTCGACCTGCAGCTCGATCGGCAGGCCGTGACAGTCCCAGCCGGGCACGTAGGGCGCGCGATAACCTGACAGCAAGGCCGAGCGCACCACGATGTCTTTCAGAATCTTGTTGACCGCATGGCCGATATGAATATCGCCGTTCGCATACGGCGGGCCGTCATGGAGCACAAACGCGGGGCGGTCCGCCGTGGCCTCCTGAATCAGCCGGTAGAGATCCTGCGCCTGCCAGCGCGCCAGCATGTCCGGCTCCCGGGTGCTCAGCGAGGCTTTCATCGGAAAACCGGTCTGCGGCAGGTTGATGGTGTCCTTGTAATCCATGGGCGATCGGC
>SKIE01000070.1 GCA_007116585.1 Wenzhouxiangella sp.
CCAGGTCGCAGGTGGTTTGCCCGTCCGCGGCAATGCGCCGCTCGGCAATCCCGGTCCGGTCGCGAATCCACTGATCAGTGGTGTCCACGAACGCTTCCATGTCCTTGTTGGTCAGGACTTTTTCCGGCAGATAACTACCGGTTCCAATGATGCGTGAATACATCCGCCGCTTCCCTCCTGCTGGGCTTTAGTCGAGCACCCAGAACTGTTCTTCCATGGCTGCCGTGAGGCCTTCCCGCGCCTCCCGTGCGGCCAGTTCCAGGGCTCGCGCCAAACCGGATGCGCTGGCGCCACCGTGGCTCTTGATGACCACGCCACGAACACCCAGCAAGGCTGCGCCATTATGCCGCGCGGGGTCAAGGCTGTCACGCAGCTGGCGCAATCGCGGTCGCGCCATCCACCCGCAAAGGCTCGTGCCAAAGCGTCGGCTGATCTCTCCGAACATCATCCGCACCGCACCTTCGGCACTTTTGAGCAGCACGTTGCCGGAGAAGCCATCACAGACCACGACGTCAACACGGCCGCTGAAGACCTGGTCGGCCTCGACAAAGCCGCTGAAGACGATGTCGGGATCGCCCTCAAGCAGGCGGGCGGCTTCTCGCACGACATCCGGACCCTTGCCGGGCTCGCTGCCGATGTTGAGCAACGCGATGTTCGGGTCACGCTGGTTGAGCGCCCGAACGGCAACCCGTCCAAGGCGCGCAAACTCGTGCAATCGGCGCGCATCAACATGGATATTGGCACCGAGATCCAGCATCCAACAGCGACCGGTCAAGGTCGGTATGGAGCCCATCAGCGCCGGGCGATCAATGCCTGGCCATGTCCCGACAAGATGGCGCGCCAGCACCATCAGCGCGCCGGTGCTGCCACCGCTTACAACTGCCTCCACATCACTGCGGGCCAAGGCCTCGAGCGCCTGCGCCATGCTGCTGTTCCGGCCGCGCCGCAGCGCTTCACCGGCGCCGGCATCGGCCGGCAAGGCAAGGGGCGCATCACGCACGACGCAGCGCCGACGGAGCGGCATCGGCCAGGCCGACAGCAGCGATTCGGCGTCGGCCCGAGGGCCGAAAACGTCGATCAGCAGATCGGAGTCTGCCTCCAGGGCCAGACGGCAGCCCTGGAGGCTGGATGACAACTCGCCGTCGCCACCCAGGGCGTCCAGGGCAATGCGACAGGCTGACTGGTCGGTCATGGGTCGACCGGGCGGGAGTCGTTCAGGACTCTTCTTCGTCTTCCTCGATTTCCGGCGCGACTTCAATCACCTGACGTCCGCGATAAAAGCCTTCGGCGGACACATGGTGACGACGGTGGGTTTCTCCGGTGCTCGACTCTTCCGACAGGGTAGGCGCCGACAGACTGTCGTGGGAACGACGCATCCCGCGCTTGGACGGGGTCTTGCGGTTTTGTTGAACGGCCATTTCGTTGGTACTCCTGGGATATTCTGTAAAGGTCAGTTCTGTTGCTTGTCAGGCTTGCCGGTCAATTCGGCCAATACGGCAAAAGGCCGATGCGTGTCCGGAGACGCAGGTTCGTCCGCCTCTCCCGCCGGTTCCGAGTCCGGTGCTCTGGGCACCAGCGGCAGCGCCAGAAGCAGTTCTTCGGAAACCAACCCGGCCACCCGGACCCGCGGCTCGGTGACGATCAGCGGTTCGTAATCCTCCGGCAAGGCTTCGGCCGCCGCCTCGCTTTCGACGATTCCGACCAGCGACTCGCTGTCGACCGGGTACCAGAACGCCCGCAGCGTTCGCTGGCACACCAGCGGCACCTCGCCATGCACTCTGACCCGCACGCAGGCCTGACGCTGGTCATCCAGCCCGAACACCAGCTCGAAGCCGATGACATCATCATCCGACGGTTCGGCCAGATCGGACGACACCGCCAGCTGCTTCAGCGGTATGGTGCCGGCAAACTCGCGCCTGGCCTGCGCGGCCTTGAATGGATGAAGCCAGTCCGGATAGTCGCGCGACATAAGCCGGCCATTGTACCATTGCGTATTGACTTCTCACAACGCCCGATAAGTGATTGCCGATGGCTTCGTTTTCCGCTCCTGCCGGCGCTCCGCCGCTGATCCTTGCCTCCAGCTCACGCTACCGCCGCGAGCTGCTTGAACGCCTGCGGCTGCCCTTCAGCGTGCAGATTCCGGACATCGATGAATCTCCGGTCGATGGCGAGACTCCACGCGAGCTCGCCGAGCGACTGGCACTCGAAAAAGCCGGCCTTATTGCCGGCCGCAACCCGGACGCTGTCGTGATCGGTTCAGACCAGGTGGTTGAGTGCAACGGACACAGCCTGGGCAAACCCGGCACGCGCGCCCGGGCCATCGAGCAATTGTCGACCCTGCAAGGCCGGCAGATCACTTTCCACACCGCGCTCTGCGTGAGAGACAGCCAAAGGTCCCGGCAGCAGATCGTGCCTACGGTCGTCCGGATGCGGTCACTCACGACCGCCCAGATCGAGCGCTACGTTGATCTGGAGCCAGCGCTGGACTGCGCCGGCGCGTTTCGCAGCGAAGCGCTGGGTATTTGCCTGTTCGAGCGCCTTCAGAGCGATGACCCAACTGCGCTGATCGGCTTGCCCCTGATCGCAACGGTGCAACTGCTCGACGACTTCGGAATCACGCTGCCCTGAGCCTTTGCACCGCGGCCAACAGTCGCGAAAATGCTACCATCTACAGGTTGAATGCAGCCTGATCGGGAGCCCATAGCATGTCTGCAACCACCCCCAACAACCCGTCTTTCCGGCACTGGCAGATCCAGCACGATCTGGACGGCATCGCCTGGCTGACGATTGATCACGGCCATGAAAAGGTCAACAGTCTGGGCACAGAAGTGCTTGAGGAGTTGGACTCGATCATCACTGATGTCGAGCAGAACCGGCCGACCGGCCTGGTCTTGATGTCTGGCAAGCCGCGCAGCTTCATCGTCGGCGCGGACGTGCGGGAATTCGACGCCACCAGCGATGTGCAGGTGCTGCGGGACAACGTGCGCAAGGTGCACGCCCTGTTCGAGCGCATCGAGCGGCTGGACATGCCGACCGCGGTTGCGTTCGAAGGCTACTGCCTGGGCGGCGGCCTGGAACTGGCGCTGTGCTTTGACTGGCGCATCGCGCTGGACGCCGACCACACCCGACTCGGGTTTCCCGAAGTCAACCTCGGAATCTATCCGGGTTTTGGCGGCTCCGGACGCGCGATTTCGGCCATGGGCGCGCTCAAGGCCATGCAGATCATGCTCACCGGGCGCATGGTGCGGGCCCGACCGGCACGGGCGATGGGGCTTGTTGACCAGATCGTCGATGAACACGGCTCGCTGCGCTGGGCGGCGCGTAACGCGGTACTGAAAAAGAAACGGCATCGCCGTCCGGGCCTGATCGCCCGACTGGCCGGCAGTCCTCCGATACGCGGCACGATAGTCCGCCAGATGCGCAGGCAGACGGCCGCCAAGGCCCGGCGTGAACACTACCCGGCGCCGTATGAACTGATTGAAGCCTTCGAGCGGGCAGGCAACAATCAAAAGGCGCTGATCGCGCTGGAAGCTGAAAAAGTCCCGCAGCTGCTGGCCGGCGAGACCTCGCGCAATCTGCGTCGCGTCTTTCGCCTGATGGAGCAACTCAAGGCGCAAGGAAAGCGCTCGGAATTCAAGGCCCGCCGCGTGCACGTGATCGGCGCCGGGGTAATGGGCGGTGATATCGCGGCCTGGTGCGCCTCGCGCGGGCTGGAAGTGACCCTGCAGGATCGGGAGATGAAGTACATCGAACCCGCGCTCAAGCGGGCCGACAGCCTGTTCCGGCGCAAACTCAAAACCAGTGAGGCGGTCGCGGCGGCGCGCCAGCGACTGAACGCCGACGTGGACGGCAACGGCGTCGCCAGAGCTGACGTGATCATCGAGGCAATTTTTGAAAATCGAGAGGCCAAGCGGGAGCTTTTGGCCAAACTCAAGGGCAAGGCCGGCGACCACGCCATCATCGCCACCAATACCTCGGCCATTCCGCTGGCCGAACTGGCCGACGTGCTGGATGATCCCGGCCGACTGATTGGGCTGCACTTTTTCAACCCCGTGGCCAAGATGCCGCTGGTTGAAGTGGTCCACGACGAGAAAACCGCGCCGGAGCGGGTCGCTGATGGCTGCAGCTTTGCCACCCAGATCGGCAAATACGCCCTGCCCGCGCGTTCAACGCCCGGCTTCCTGGTCAACCGTGTGCTGGCCCCGTACATGCGCAACGCCATGAAAATGCACCGCGAGGGCATCCCGCGTGAAGC
>SKIE01000074.1 GCA_007116585.1 Wenzhouxiangella sp.
ACCCATGTAGTCCAGCGCGCGCTGGGCGTTGGCATCGGCCGGGGCCGGTACCGGCTGGTCCAGCGCCACGACCATGCCGGGGTGGGTGCCATAGGTGATGCTGGGCGCGATGTCGGCAGCATGGATCTCGACTTCCTTGTCAAAGCTTGCATCCGGGTCGCTGGCCAGACTCAGCCACTGCTCGGCGGCGCGCTCGAAATCCTCGCCCTGCGGACAACGCTCGCGCCCGCGCAGCCAGTCCACCGTGGTCTGGTCGGGCGCGATCATGCCGGCCCGGGCGCCGGCCTCGATGGCCATGTTGCACACGGTCATGCGGCCTTCCATATCCAGCGAGCGAATGGCCGAGCCGGCAAACTCGATCACATGCCCGGTGCCGCCGTGGACGCCGATGCGGCCGATCACGTGCAAGACCAGGTCCTTGGCGGTCACGCCTTCGCCCAGCTCACCTTCGATGCGAACGCGCATGGTTTTGGGCTTGCGCTGCAGCAGGCACTGGGTGGCCAGCACGTGGCCCACTTCGCTGGTGCCGATGCCGAAGGCCAGCGCGCCGAAGGCACCGTGGGTGGCGGTGTGCGAGTCGCCGCACACGATGGTGCTGCCCGGCTGGGTCAGGCCCAGCTCCGGCCCGATCACGTGGACGATGCCTCGGTTGGGGCTGTCCCAGCCGTGCAGCTCGATACGGTGGCGGGCACAGTTGGTTTCCAGCTGCTCGACCTGCAGCCAGGCCTGCTCGCTGGCGTAGCGGCGCTGGCCCTGGAAATCGGCTGCCCAGGTCGGCGTTGAATGATCCATGGTGGCCACGGTGCGGTCGGGACGGCGCACCGACAGGCCACGAGCGTCGAGCTCGGCAAAAGCCTGCGGGCTGGTGACCTCGTGGATCAGGTGCAAGTCGATGTAGAGCAGCGCTGGGGCGTCCTCCGCTTCCGGGCGAACCTGGTGGGCATCCCAGATCTTGTCAAACAGCGTGCGCGACATGCGGCAACTCCTCTTGCTTGGCTTGGTGCGATGCGGTGGTGTGTTCTGCGTCGCGGCGCGGCCGGAAATGATCCAGCCAGCCGTGGGTATCCGGCGTGGAGCCATTGAACAGGCCGAAGAAGCGCTGCTGCAGCGAGGCGGTGATCGGGCCGCGGCCGCCGCAGCGCACGGTAATGCCGTCGACCGAACGGATCGGCGTGATCTCGGCCGCGGTACCGGTAAAAAACAGCTCATCGGCCAGATACAGCAGCTCGCGCGGCATGGCCTGCTCGCGCACCTCGAGCCCTAAGTCAGCGGCCATGCACATGACCGAGTCACGCGTGATGCCGCCGAGGATGGACGAGGCCACCGGCGGGGTGATCAGCTTGCCGCCGCGGACCACGAACAGGTTTTCACCCGCGCCTTCGCTGACCAGGCCGTCGGCCGACAGGGCAATGCCCTCGCCGTAGCCGTGGCGCTTGGCCTCGGAACTGATCAGGGTGCCGGAGATGTAGTTGCCGCCGGCCTTGGCCAGGGTCGGGATGGTGTTCGGCGCCGGCCGGTTCCACGAGGTCACGGCCACATCCACGCCCTGCTCCATGGCCTCCTCGCCCAGGTATTTGCCCCAGGACACGGCGGCGACGACCACGTCGGTTTCCACGTCCGGGCCCGGCACCAGGCCCAGGCCACCATAGCCGCGGAACACGATCGGGCGCAGGTAGGCCGATTCCAGCTCGTTGGCCAATACCGCCTCGCGGCAGGCTTCGAGCAGCGTGTCGCGGTCATACGGCATGGGGATGCGATGAATACGGGCCGAGTCGAACAGCCGGTCGATATGCTCCTGCAGCCGAAACCCGGCCGGGCCGTCCGGCGTGTCGTACACCCGGATGCCTTCGAACACGGACGAGCCGTAGTGCAGCGCGTGGGCCAGGACATGCACCGTGGCCTGTTCCCAGTCGATAAGTCGGCCGTTTTTCCAGATGTACTTTGATGCGTTGATAGGCATGAATCACAGTCTCTGCTGATAGATAAGTTTCAGATGGCCGCCGACACCTGGCGCGGCAGCACGTCGGCCGGGGCGGCCTGGCGCCGGTGCGCCCGGTTGAGAATTTCCAGGAAAGCCTGGGCACAGGCCGCGACAATGTCGGTATCGACCGCACGGCCCGACAGCGGCTCGCCGTCGATGCGCGCGGTCAGTGCCGCCTCGCCCTGGGCGTCCTCGCCCTCGGAGACCGAGCGCACGCGCATGCCGATCAATTCAAACTCCGTGCCGCTGGCCCGGGCCATGGCCTTGAGCGCGGCATCGACCGGCCCGTCGCCGGTGGCCGCTTCCTGCACGCTCTGACCATCAGGCCCGGTCATGGCCACGCCGGCGGTCGGCAGCTGGCCGTCGCCCATGCCCGAGGAGATATGCAGCTTGTCCAGGCTCCAGGGGCCGGCCTGGTCGCGCTGCTCGCCGGCGATCAGGGCCTCGATATCGGCATCGAAGACCTGACGCTTGCGGTCGGCCAGGGCCTTGAAGCGGGTAAACAACTGCTCCATTTCCGGGTCGGTCAGGGCGAAGCCCAGCTCGCGGACACGATCAGCCAGCGCATGGCGGCCGGAGTGCTTGCCCAGCACCAGGGTCGAGCGGCTGATGCCGACATCCTCGGGCCGCATGATTTCGTAGGTTTCGCGGTTGGCCAGCATGCCATGCTGGTGAATGCCGGCCTCATGGGCAAAGGCGTTGTCGCCGACAATGGCCTTGTTGGCCGGCACGAAGCTGCCGATGACCGCGGCCAGCTGACGCGATGCCGGGTAGAGCTTGCGTGTATCAATACCGGTCTCGGCGCCGAAATAGTCCGAGCGGGTTTTCAGCGCCATGGCCACTTCTTCCAGGGCGCAGTTGCCGGCCCGCTCGCCGATGCCGTTGATGGTGCACTCGACCTGGCGCGCGCCGGCCCTGACGGCTGCCAGCGAGTTGGCCACGGCCATGCCCAAGTCATCGTGACAGTGGGCGGAGAGCACCACCGGCGAGTTCTCCGGCAGGCGCTCGCGCAGATAGGCAATCAGGCGGCCCATCTCGGCCGGGGTGGTGTAGCCGACGGTATCGGGCACGTTGAAGGTGGTCGCCCCGGCCTCGATCACCGCCGCCATGACATCGGCCAGAAACTCGGGCTCGGAACGGATGGCGTCCTCGGCTGAGAACTCCACGTCTTCAACATGACTGCGGGCCAGGCGCACGCCCTCGACCGCCCGGGCCAGCACCTCGGCCTTGCTCATCTTGAGCTTGTGCTCGCGGTGAATCGGGCTGGTGGCGATAAACACGTGAATGCGCTTTTTCACCGCCGGCTCCAGCGCCCTGGCCGCGGCGTCGATATCGCCGGGGTTGCAGCGGGCCAGCGAGCAGATGGTCGCGCCGGTCACGGCCCGGGCGACTTCGCGCACGGCGTCGAAATCCTGCGGCGAGGCGGCGGCAAAACCGGCCTCGATCACGTCCACGCCCATGTCGGCCAGGGTGCGCGCCAGGCGCAGCTTCTGCGGTACCGTCATGCTGCAGCCCGGCGACTGCTCGCCGTCGCGCAGGGTGGTGTCGAATACGATGACCCTGTCGTTCACCGGCCCATCTCCGTTACCGGTTCAGGGTTGCGCGCCGGCATCGGCAGGAAGCGGCTGAAGGCGCGCATGTAGTCGGCCAGCGAATGATGCGGCAGCGCGTCGGCGTGGTTGCGGACCGATTTGACGTCGTGCAGGCGGTCAATCTGGCGCATCAGGGTTTCGACCGAGCGCCCGTTGGTCTCGATGGCCACGCTCAGGATCTGGCCCTCGGGGTGGGAGCGCATGGCCATTTCGCTGACGCCGTAGCCGCGGCGCTGGATCAGGCCCAGACAGCGCAGCAGAGCGCCCTCGGAATGGTCGAAGCGGATTTCGAAGTGGTTGGTCATCGTTGTTCTCCTTGCATCATGGCGGCGTTGTTGGCGCCCGGCGGCACCAGTGGCCAGACATTGGCCTCGGGGTCAATACGAACGTGCAGCAGGGACGGGCCGCGGGTGTTGATCAGCCAGTCCAGGGCGTCATCGACTTCGGCGCGCTGGTCGATGGTGCGGGCCTTGAGGCCAAACACCCGCGCCAGTTCGGCGAAGTCAGGGTTGTCGGATAAGTCAATCTCGGAGTAGTTGCCGGCAAAGAACAGCTCCTGCCACTGGCGCACCATGCCCAGCGCGGAGTTGTCCAGCAGCACGATGCGAACGTCGATGTCGTAGCGCGCCAGCGTGGCCAGCTCCTGGATGTTCATCATGATCGAGCCGT
>SKIE01000341.1 GCA_007116585.1 Wenzhouxiangella sp.
GATTGATGTGGTGGTGGCCAGGCCTGACGATGACCGCCCCATCGTGCAGGTGGCGCGCGAAACAGGTGTGGCGCTGTGAGCGCCGACAGCGAGCGCCTGGCGCTGAGCCATGTCTTTGTTGAAGCCAGGATCGACGAGCGTTTGGGTTGAGGGCGGAGCGTTTAGGAGGGCGGCATGATTGAATACGAGGATCGTCTCGAGGTGTCGTGGGAGGCGGATGAAACAGTCGACGAGCGCGAGGCCGATCGGCTGGATGCGCGCAATCTGGCGGTGTTGGCCAGCGTGGCCGCGGTCGAGGAGGGGGCGTCGCACCGGCTGCGCGAGGAACAGCCCGAGCTGTACAACGAGCTCGAGCGGCTCAACGCCCGCATTGACCTGCTGATCGACATGATGGCGCGGCTGCTGTCCGAGCGGCGCGAGCCCGGGGAGGCGCGCCGGGTGCGCATGGCGGTGAGCCGGATTGGATTCATCGCAGCACCAGGCGAGGGTAATCCCGGCGAGCGCGGTCGGCTGCGGCTGGTGCTGCATGCCTCGGCGCCCGAGCCGCTGACGTTGGCCGGGCGTATCACGGGCCAGGCGCACGATAACGAACAGCAACGCTGGCTGCGCTTCGAGCCGTTCGAGCTCAGCGGCCATCTGCGCGATGCCCTGAGCCAGCTGGTGTTTCGTCACCACCGGCGCATGGTGGCCGAACAGCGCAGCCGTCGCGACCACGCCGAGCAGGGCTGAATTCCCTTCACCGTGCACACCGCGTTACCCTGTGCGTCATGCGGGCATGGATTTTGCAGTTTCTTTTGCGCCGACGCCAGCAAAATTGCGCCGGCGCCGCGAGCAGCACTGATTTCTTCGCAAAAGTACCGATAAATCGTAAAGTTGTGTTTACTTTCTGAAATAAATCTATATATTACGAGCTGGGTGTCGTGAAGCCGGCACCCCATGATCAGGACGTCGAGAAACCGACGCGAGGGTGAACATCATGATGCATGCCGGGTTACAGCTAAGACAGGGGCAGCAACTGACGGTAACGCCGCAGCTGCAGCAGGCCATCCGTCTGCTGCAGCTCTCGTCCATGGAGCTGGAGAGCGAGCTGCGCGAGGCGCTGGAAAGCAACGTCTTTCTCGAGCAGGAAGACACCGGCGATGCCGTGCCGGTCAGCGCCGAGCTGCCGGTGTCCGGTTCCACGCCCTCGCTGGCCCGGCCTGAAGAGCACGAGGCGCGCGAACAGGCCGCGCCGGGCACGAGCCTGGCCGAGCATCTGGCCTGGCAGCTGGACATGAGCGAGATCAGCGAGCGTGATCGCCTGATTGCCTCGGTCATTATTGATGCGCTCAACGCCAACGGCTACCTGGCCGAGCGGCGTACTGATCTGCTTGAGGTGCTGGCCGAGGTCGGGGTCGGTCGCGACGAGTTCGAGGCCGTCCGGGCCCGCGTGATGATGCTTGACCCGGTCGGCTGCGGCGCGGTGGGCTTGCAGGAATGCCTGCTGGCCCAGCTGCGCGTGCCGGATCGCAACGTACCGGCGGCTGCCCGCAGCCTGGCCGAGCGCCTGATCGGCGAAGACCTGGGCCTGCTGGCTGAAGCTGACCTGGACATCCTGGCCGAACGTCTGGACTGCGCGCCGGCCGATGTCGGCGCAGCGCTTGATCTGCTGCGCTCGCTGCACCCCAATCCGGGCTCGGCCATGAGCAGCGGCGATACGGCCTACATCGTGCCCGACGTGCTGGTCACCCGGCGCGAGGGGCGTTGGGTGGTCGAGCTCAATCCCGATCTGCTGCCGCGCGTGCGCGTCAACCGCACGTATGAGTCCATGATGGGCAAGAACGGCGCGGCGGCCGGCCACGCGGTGATGCAGACCCAGCTGCAGGAAGCGCGCTGGCTGGTCAAGAGCCTGCAGATGCGCAACGAGACCCTGCTCAAGGTGGCCGGGGCGATCGTGCGCCATCAGCGCGGGTTTCTTGATCACGGCGACATTGCCATGCGCCCCATGGTCTTGAGCGACATTGCTGAAGCGGTAGAGATGCACGAATCGACCATTTCGCGCGTGACCACGCAGAAGTTCATCCACACCCCGCGCGGCAATTTCGAGTTGAAGTATTTCTTCTCCAGCCGCCTGGCGACCAACGGCGGCGGGCGCTGCTCGTCGACGGCCGTGCGCGCGCTCACGCGCACCATTGTTGAAAGCGAGAACCCGGCCAAGCCGCTCAGCGACGGCGAAATTGCCCGCCTGCTGGCCGAAAAAGGCGTTCGCATCGCGCGAAGAACCGTGGCCAAGTATCGGGATTCTCTGGGGATTCCGCCCCTGGCCGAGCGCCAGGCGGCCTGCCGGAGCGCCAATAGCCAGGCAGCATGAGCGGGTCGATCGAAATCCCGATGGACGACGAGCCGGGGGACGCAGGTTTTGCTGCCGACCCGCCGCCGGCCGGCGCCGACAGCGGTCTGGTCGGCGACTCGCACGGCATGCGCGAGGTCAAGCAGCTGATCGAGCAGGTCGCCTCGTTTGATACCAGCGTGCTCATCCTGGGCGATTCCGGTACCGGCAAGGAACTGGTGGCCCAGGCGGTGCACACCGTCTCCGAGCGCGCCCGGCGCCCGTTTGTGCCGGTCAACTGCGGCGCCATTCCCGGCGAGCTGCTGGAAAGCGAGCTGTTCGGACATGAGAAAGGCGCGTTCACCGGTGCGTTGACCCGCCGCCGCGGCCGTTTCGAGCTGGCCGACGGCGGCACCCTGTTTCTCGACGAGATCGGCGATATGCCGGTGGGGATGCAGGTCAAGCTGCTGCGCGTGCTGCAGGAGCGCACTTTCGAGCGCGTCGGCGGCAACGAAACGCTGGAATGCAACGTGCGCGTGATTGCGGCCACGCACCGCGATATCGAGCAGCGCATTGACGACGGCGAGTTCCGCGAAGACCTGTACTACCGTCTGAACGTCTTCCCCATCCAGATCCCGCCGCTGGCCGAGCGGATCGACGACCTGCCGCTGCTGATCGAGCATTTCTGCTCGGACATGAACCAGCGCGGCATTGGCCGGGTGCGGTTCAGCCCCGGCGCGCTGGCCGCGCTGGCGTCCTACCCCTGGCCGGGCAACGTGCGCGAACTGGCCAACCTGGTCGAACGCATGACCATCGTGTGCAACGGCCGCGAGGTCAAGGTCGATGATCTGCCGTCGCGCTATCGGCCGGGCCGCGAGCGGCGGTCTGATGATGACGCGCCGCCGCCGGAACTGACCGGTCGCGAGGCGCCGGTGATCCCGTTCGAGGAGCGCAGTCTGCCCGGGCTGCCGGCCGATGGTGTGGACTTGAAGGCCTACCTCGCCAATATCGAGTCCAGCCTGATCCGCCAGGCGCTGGAGCGCACCGACGGCACGGTGGCCCATGCGGCCGAGCTGCTGGGTCTGCGGCGAACCACGCTGGTCGAAAAAATCCGCAAGTACGGGCTTGATTGATCAGGCCGTTTGAGGCACGGTCAGTCTGACCGATATTGAATTTTATTGCTGTTCAGTTTTAGCTTTTCTTCGCCCGCGGGTGCGCCTGGTCGTAGACCTGGGCCAGGTGCTGGAAATCCAGGTGGGTATAGATTTGGGTGGTCGACAGGTTGGCGTGGCCGAGCAGTTCCTGCACGGCGCGCAGGTCGCCCGAGCTTTCCAGCAGGTGGGAGGCAAAGGAGTGGCGCAGCTGGTGCGGGTGGACGCGCTGGTCCAGGCCCTGGCGCTCTGACCAGTAGGCGACGCGCTTCTGGATGGCGCGCACGGTCAGTGGCTTGCCGGTCAGACTGGTAAATATCTTGCGCTCGCTGCCGTCGCCCAGTGTTTGATGGATGGCGCGCCAGCGTTTGAGCGCGGCCAGCGCATGACGCCCCACCGGCACCAGGCGCTCGCGCCGGCCCTTGCCCAGCACCCGGACCATGCCCTCACCGATATCCAACTGCGCCCAGGTCAGTCCGGCCAGCTCGCTCACGCGCAGGCCCGAGGCGTAGAACAGCTCGAGCATGGCGCGGTCGCGCGCGCCCAGTTCGCTGTCGTCGGGGATGTCGAGCAGGGCGAGGACCTGCTCGATATCCAGCGTTTCGGGCAGCCGGCGCTTGACCTTGGGCGCGCGCACGCCCTGGGTCGGGTCGTCCTTGACCAGGCCGCGCTGGCGCAGGTGACGAAACCAGCGCCGCACGGCCGAAAGCCGCCGCTGCACGCTGCGCGGGCTGAGGCCGCGCCGGTGTTCGGCCGCGGC
>SKIE01000172.1 GCA_007116585.1 Wenzhouxiangella sp.
CGATTCAGGCCGATATGCAGAAGCTGGCTGAAGAGCGGGCGGATCAGGCTGCCGTGGCGCTGGATGGCTCAGTCCAGGGTTTGTGCGTGTTCGAACCGGACTGGCACCAGGGCGTGGTTGGCCTGGTGGCCGGGCGCCTGATGGAGCGTCTCCAGCGCCCGGTCATTGCCTTCGCCCCGGCCGAGTCCGGCAGCGCCGAGTTGAAGGGATCAGGGCGCTCGCCGGTGGGGCTGCACATGCGCGACCTGCTGGTCGAGATCGACACCCGCTGTCCGGGTGTGATGGATCGGTTTGGCGGTCATGCCCGCGCGGCCGGCCTGAGCCTTGCGCGCGATCGCCTCGACACCTTCCGCGCCGGCTTTGACGAGGTGCTGGCCGATCATGAGTTCAGTGATGAAGTGGTTGTCACGGATGGTGAGCTGGCGGCCTCTGAGTTCAGTACGGCGACGGCCGAGGCGCTGGAGCAGGGCGGGCCGTGGGGGCAGAGCTGGCCGGAGCCGCTGTTCGACGGGCGTTTTCGCGTGGTCGATCACCGGATTGTAGGCCAGTCCCATCTGAAGATGCGCCTGCAACCCGAGGGCACCGACCGCATCGTTGATGCAATCGCCTTCCGCGCCGGCAAGCTGCTGGATCAGGAACTGCCTCGAAGTCTGGCGCTGACCTACCGCCTGGAACTCAACCGCTGGCGCGGCGACGTCATTCCGCAGATCAATGTGCAGCATCTGGTCCGAGCCACGAGGACAGTTTCAGTCTGAAGCCCGGATAAAGTCGCGCACTTCCGGATAGACCTGAGTCCGCCATCGACGGCCGCTGAAAATGCCGTAATGGCCGGCCTTGGGCACCTCATAGTGCCGGCGGGCCGGGTCGGGCAGACTGCTGCACAAGGCATGGGCGGCCTGGGTCTGGCCGATGCCGGAAATATCGTCGTTTTCGCCTTCGATGGTCAGCAGTCGGGTCGTCTTGATGGTTGACGGGTCAACCCGTTCGCCGTCGATAAACCACTCGCCTTTGGGCAGTAGATAGTCCTTGAATACGGTCCGCACCGTGTCGAGGTAATACTCGCCGGCCATATCGAGTACCGCGTTGTATTCGTCGTAGAACTTGCGATGAGTGTCGGCATCTTCCAGATCGCCGGCAATCAACTGCTTGTAGAAGTCCCAGTGCGAGGTCACGTGCCGGCGCGGGTTCATGGCCATGAATCCGGCGTGCTGCATGAAGCCGGGATAGACCCGGCGACCCGCGCCGGGGTAGTGCGGCGGTACCGGATGAACCAGGTTGGCGCTGAACCAGCGCATGGAGCGGTTGGCGGCCAGGTCGGTGACTCCGTTGCTGCTGGCGCGCGCATCGACCGGTCCACCCATCAGCGTCATGCTGGCCGGTGTTTCTTCGCCTTGGGCGGCCATCAGTGAAACGGCGGCCAGCACCGGCACCACCGGTTGGCAGACGGCCATGACATGAAGATTCCTGGCCCCGATGTGGCGGATAAAGGTCTGCACATAGCGGACGTAGTCATCCAGACCGAATGGTCCCTGCGCAGCCGGAATCATGCGCGCGTCGATCCAGTCGGTGATATAGACCTTGTGCTCGGGCAGCAGGGTGCGCACGGTATCGCGCAGCAGCGTGGAGTGGTGCCCGGATAATGGGGCCACTACCAGTACCACCGGATCTTCCTTGAGATCAGCAATTGTTTTCGGATCGTCGGTGTAGCGCTTCATGCGCAGCAGGTTGCAAAATGGCAGCGCCATGGACTGGAGCTGAACCACCGGCACCTCGTGGCCGTGTGCCACCACGCTGTTGATGCCGAACTCGGGTTTTGTATAGTCCTTGCCTAGCCGGTGCAGCAACTCCCAGCCTGCGGCGTATCGTTCCGAACCCGGAATTTTTGACCAGGCACTGCCGGGCATCGTCAGGGCGCGGGCGCTGGCTTCGGCCCAGATGCTGAAGGGGCTGATCAGGGAGCGTTGGAATTCGTAGAACTGGTAAAGCATGGCGTGCCTTTGGTGGGCGCTGTTATTGCGCTGCACCATAGCATGGATGGGGTGGGTGGGAGCACCGAGCGCGGGATCCTCTCCCGGCGCTACGGGCGAACGATGTTGGTGGGGCGGTAAGGCTGGGTGGCGCTTGGGTGCCTAAGGAATTTCGTTGGTGAGTCATCCAGTGCATTGCTCATTGCAGAACACTGCGGCAAGCTGAAAGAGCGGATACGTCATACAAGCTTCCGCGCCCTTCGGTTCGGGAGAGGATCCCGCGCTCGGTGCTGGGGAGGTTTGGCGAAAGGTGCTTTCGGGCTCTGAGTTTCTGGAGCCTCCCAGGTATCTACTCTGAAACCCTCCTACCTTTAAGATCGGGTGGTGGCGGATGCCCCGCAGCCGGAGACGGCGCGGAAGGTGCACCCAGTCATCCGCCAATATCCGTTGCACTACCGCAAGCCAACCAGCACAGAGCCAGTCGCAGCAGGACCCAGACCTAAAGCCACCCAAGCGCCACCAGCCCATCCGAACCACCACGGCCGATAGCCGTCGCAGGCAGCGGGGCATCCGCCACCACCCGATCCGTCACCCCCCTACAATCCATCGGCTAAAGAAATGCGAGATCGTCAGTGCCACCAGAAAAGACACCAGAGCTTGATGTATAGACAAACGCGTAGTGCTGCGGAAGCCATGGAACATCAGCCACACCATCCAGCCGAGAAACGCCAGCAACGGCAGACCCAGCAGCGTCAGCACGAACGCATCACCCATATAGGTCGCGTCCGCCATGACCTGACCCGGCTCGCTGGGCATGGCTCCGACCAGGTCCTCGGTCAGCTGGCGAATGCGCTCTCCAGCCGGCGGGAATGACAAATACAGGGCCGAGATCAGCAGCGGCCAGCGCGCGGCGGCCTGTGTCGCGATCAGATCGAGGGCAGAGTAGCGGCCGGGCGAGAGCCAGTGTGCGGCCAGCAGCAGACACAGCGACAGCGACAGCCAGTTGACCAGGCCCTGGCCCAGCAACACTGGCATCGTTGTCCGGATGCCCGGCTCGGCGAACGACAGGCTGAGCACGCCCGCTGTCGAGAGATCAATGCGGGCGCCCAGCAGGGCAGTGACCGTGATGGCCAGCAGGCCCGTCAGCAGTGCCGGCACGCCTTTGAAATGCTTGAAAGGGAAAAGAAGCGCGTTGGTCGGAGTGTTACCAGTCATCCCAGTCATCGAAGTCATCGTCGAGGAATGAATCGTAATCGGGCAGCGCGGTTTCCTCGCCCTGGATCAGGAACAAGCGTCGCTGTAGATAACCGTCACGCAGAAACAGGTAGCTGTCGAAAGCATCTTCAATCTGCGCATCCAGCGGCAGAAGGTTGGCGCGGATCTGGATGATGTTCAAACCCAACAGCGCGTAGCTGCCTTCCTCCCGGGCCAGTTCCCAGACCGGATTGACGTAAGTGTCGCCGTAAAAACCGATCCCGTCGCGCAGCGTTGACGGTCCCAGAAAGGGCAGCATCAGGTAGCGTGAATCAGTCCAGCCCCAGCGCCCCAGGGTCATGCCCAGATCGGCCTCGTGACGCGGCAAATCGCCTCGCGAGGCCAGGTCGAACACGCCGCCGACACCGTAGACCGTGTTGACGAAAAAGCGTTCGAACTGCTCCAGGCTGTCGCCGGGACGGCCCTGCAGGAGCAGGTTCAGGATGACCACGGGTGAACGCAGGTTGGTAAAAAAGTTACGGATGCCGGTGCGCACGGGTGACGGGGTGATGGCCTGGTAGCCGCGCGCTACCGGCCTCAGCACCGCCCGATCCGCCGCCTCGTTGAATTCATGCATGTTGCGGTTGAACGGCTCCCATGGATCGTCGGGGTGACGTTCATCGGGGGGTGGTGCGCTGGTCGCACAGGCCGCCAGCAGCAGTGCCAGACCGCCGGCAACAAGTATTCGTTTCAGGCGCAGCATCGTCCGTCCTCATCGGCGGCATCGAAGTCCAGGGTACGCCATCCGAGCAGGGTCTCGATCTGGCTCAGAGAGGCCATGACGCACAGCGATCGCGGCACATTGATGATGCGCAGCTCTCGCTTGGCTGCGTCGGCCCAGCTGCGCCATTCCAGCAACAGGGCCAGCGCGCTGGAATCCGCCCGTTCGACGGCGGACAGATCAATGACCCGCGGCAGCGCGTCTGTGGCCCAGCTCAGGCTTTGCTGGTAGAGATCCGGCACCTCCCGACTGGTCATCGCGCCGGACAGACTCAG
>SKIE01000054.1 GCA_007116585.1 Wenzhouxiangella sp.
CGAAGCGGCGCTCGGGTTTCGGGATGTCTTCGGGCCAGCGGTAGGCCGCGTCGAGACGTCGTAAATCGGCAAGAGTCAGTTCATCCACCCGCCCGTGTCCGTCGGTCGTGCGATCGACCGTTTCGTCGTGAATGATGACCGGGACACCATCGGCACTCAGGTGGATGTCCAATTCCAGCCAGTCTGCGCCCACGGCCACGGCATGGTCATAGGCCGCCAGAGTCGAATCAGGCCGCTCGATCAGTCCGCCGCGATGCGCGACGACCTGTACGTGCCAGACGCGATCGATTTCCGGTCGCGGCGCGGTACGCGGCCATGCTGCCACGAGCAGTAGAAGAACCGCCGCGGAGAGCAATACCACTGCCATTCGACAGCACGGTCTCATCAATCAAAGCCCCGCTGCTCGATGCTGAAACCGATGGCCTCGCGTTCGCCGAACCCTGGCGGTTGGGGCGAGCCATTGTGATGTGTCGTTAACCAATCGCTGGCGGTGTCCTGCCCTTGCAGCTTGGCGCGGAAGAAGGCCAGTACAAAGTGGCGATTGAGATCGTTCAAGCGCTCGATGTCCCAGATCGGCTCTGCATAGTGGTTGAATTCGCGCGGGAAATCGCGGCTGAGCCGCGGTGGTGGCATGGGAGCGATGTTGTGCCTGGCCAGGTGGTAGGTCAGCAACCAGCGTGGACTGGTGGCCTGCTCGAAAAGCCAGCGCGCGCCCTGTTCGTAGCCGGAGACGAGATCAGCATCGCCACTGACCAGCAGCAGCGGGGTTTTAATCGAGGCAATTTCCTGGGCAGACCACAAGCTGAGCCCGGTCAGGCCGACGCGTTCCAGTGCCTCGGGCGCGCCCCAGGGCGCCAGCGCCGCAACGGCGGCAATCCGAGGATCAGCGCGGTGCCCGGTAGGCAGCAAGGGCTCAAGTTCGACGTCTGCCAGCTGTGGCAAGGCGGCAAGCGCCGGATTCAAACCGGCACCCGCGGCAACCAGCGCCGCATAACCACCCATGGAATAGCCTACCAGGCCGACCCGGTCGTCATTGAGCACGGCGCCATCCAGTCCGACTTTGCCCTCCTCGATGGCATCCAGCACCGCCATGACATCGGCGGGTTTGTTGATCAGGGCATCGGCGAATTCGCCGCGGTCTGCGTGGGTCGCGTCGGTGTGGTTGATGCCAATGACGGCAAACCCGTGGCTGGCCAGATGCTCGCCCAGCCAGGCCAGCAGCACACGGGAGCCGGGAAAGCCATGGCTGATCAAGACCGTAGGCAGCGGCTGGTCAGAGTCAGCCGGGACCGCGTCGACCTGGGCCTGTCCACAGAACTCAAAAGGAATGACCGGACGGGCCGGGTCATTCGGCCCACTGCCCAGCGCATCCTGGTACACCGCGCTCTGCCCATTGGCCTCGGCGGCGGGGTACCACAGGCTGATGTCCAGCATGCGCCCGTCCGATCGGCTCGGAACCTGAAAGTCCTGCACGCCAATGGTGGCCTCGCCAGGGTGTGCCAGCGGCGGCCGATCCGGGCGTCTGTCGTCGGGACAGTCGGCCAGGGCCGAGACGGTGTATGACAAGAGCGCCAGCATGGACAAGGTTCGAAGCCAGGCGCAGAAAGATCGACTAGTCATGAATCAGACTCCTCAAGTGACTTTGGCGCGCACTCGGGCCGACACCCACTCGCTGAGCAAAACGGTCACCAGAATGACCAGAAACAGCGTGCCGACGCGGCCCCAGGCCAGCGTATCGATGGCGCCAATCAGGGCCAGCCCCAGGCCGCCTGCCCCAACCAGGCCAAGAATGCTGGCCTCACGGATATTGATGTCCCAGCGGTAGACCGCGATCCCGAAAAAGGCCGGCAACACGTTGGGCCAGACTGCATACACGCGCACCTGCATGGCGCTGGCGCCACAACTGCGCATCGCATCCAGTGATCTCGAAGGGGTTTCTTCAATCGCCTCATATAGCAGCTTGCCGATGAAACCGACCGAACGCAGCGCGATAGCCACCACGCCGGCAACCACACCGGGACCCAGGATCAGCACCAGCAGCAGGGCCCAAATCAGCGAATTCACCGAACGCGAAGTCACGATCAGGAGCAAGGCCAGCCAGCGCAGGCCCGGTATGCGAGGCGTGGTGTTTTCGGCCGCAAGAAACGCCAGTGGCACGGCCACGACCAGTGCCAGCAGGGTGCCCAGGGTTGCCATGTGCAGGGTCTCGAGCAAGGGACGTCCCAGTTCGCGCAGATACCCCAGATCGGGCGGGATCATGCGGCCGAGCAGATCTTGTGCCTGGGTCGGCGCATCGAGTACGAAGGCCCAGATTGTGCCCTCGCTGATGACCGCAAAGCTCCAGCCGAGCACAATCAGCACAGCCAGGCCCAGACTGCCGGCTTTCAGCAAGCGGCGGCGCGGCCAGGGGTTCCAGGGCTCAGTAGCCGGGATCATCGAAGCTGCCTTCGCAGCGCCTGCGACAGGTACTCAGCCGCCAGCACGATCACCACGATCAAAATGATGATGGCCGCGGCACTGTTGTATTCAAAGCGATCCAGCGCGGTATTGAGCGTCGCGCCGATACCGCCGGCCCCGACGATGCCAATCACCGCTGATTCCCGAAAGTTGATGTCGAGTCGGTACAGCGTGATGCCGGTCAGCCGCGGCAGCAGGAACGGCCAGACCCCGAATACCATCTGCTGCGCCCAGCTGGCACCGCTGGCACGCATGGCCTCCAGTGTGGCCGGCGGCATGGCCTCGATGTCTTCGGCGGCCAGCTTGGCAATAAAGCCGAACCCGGCAAATACCAGAGTGGCCAGGCCGGCCAGCGGACCGAAACCGAGCATGGCGACGAACAGAATCGCGATGATGATTTCCTGGAAGCTACGGGATACCGCGATCACCGCGCGAGACAGGTGGTACACGGGCCGGGGCGAGATATTGCCGGCGGCACCAAAGGCAAACGGTATGGCGAGCAAAAACCCCAGAAACGTTGCGGCGAAGCTCATCGCCAGGCTTTCTTTCAGACCAAGCCAGATGGCGTCACCGCGGCTCACGAAATCCGGGCTGAACAGTGCGGTGGCCATTTCGGATGCGCGCGGCCAGCCTGCCATGACGCGCGCCAGCGGCACATCCAGGGTCAGCAGCACAACCAGCAGATAGGCCGGGATCAGGCCGGTCAACAGCCAGCGCAGTGCGCGCCGCTCGATCAGCGGCGGCCGTTGCCAGGAGCTCGGATGCGTCTGGCGGGTCAAGGTTCGTCCACCTCCTGGACGGTGGCTTCGGACCGCCAGTCTTCCTCGCCGTACACCTCGCTCATCCACGCCTCGTTGAGCCCTTCAGGCGGCCCGTCGAACACCATCCGACCGTCGCGCAGACCGACGATTCGCGGGCAGAATGCGCGCGCCAGCGGCACATCATGCAAGTTGATGATCGCTGCCAGTTGCTGCTGAGTGCATAAATCCAGCAACAGCCGCATGATCTGGCGTGAGGTGCGCGGGTCGAGGCTGGCGGTTGGCTCATCGACCAGCAGCAGTTGGGGTTCCTGCATCAGCGCACGAGCAATCCCCACACGCTGACGTTGCCCGCCGGACAGCTGATCGGCGCGCCGATTGTGCAGGCCGCCCAGCTCGACCTGGTCGAGCAGCTGGTAGGCCATTTCCACATCGCGCGCGGGGAAGCGGCGCAGGGTGGAGCGCCAGAACCCGGTCTGGCCCAGGCGGCCTGCCAACAGGTTTTCCATGACCGTCAGCCGATCGATCAGGGCGAACTCCTGGAACACCATGCCAATACGGCTGCGCGCCTTGCGCAGCTTGCCGGACTTCAGCCGGGTCAGGTCGACGCCGTTCAGCAGGATGGATCCGCTGTCGGCTTCAACCAGGCGGTTGATGCAGCGGATCAAGGTGCTCTTGCCCGCGCCACTGGGCCCGATCAGGGCGAGTACCTGGCCGTGATCCAGGTGCAGGTTCACGTCGCTCAGCGCCGCATCCGCCGCCCCCGGATATCGCTTGCTCAGGCCCTGTATATCCAGCATCGGCTGGCGCTCAACGGCACCGATATTCCAGGCCGCTGGTCTCATCGACCTGACGCACCAGGGCCCAGTGTTGCCGGTAGGTGATGGGGATGAATTGCGCTTCCCCGGATTCTCTGAACTCTGCCTGCAATGCCGTGCCCTCCCAGTCGAAGGTGAAAAATGCCTCGCGGATGAGTCGCGCCAGTTCCGGGTCGAGA
>SKIE01000011.1 GCA_007116585.1 Wenzhouxiangella sp.
ACAACTCGTCCTGGCCAGCGGCAACAAGGGCAAGCTCAAGGAATTCCAGCACCTGTTCAAGCCGCTGCACATCGAAGTGCACGCGCAGTCGCGCTTCAAGACCCCGCCGGTGGCCGAAACCGGGCTGACCTTTGTCGAAAACGCCTTACTCAAGGCGCGGGCGGCCGCGCGCGTGGCCAAGCTGCCCGCGCTGGCCGTTGATTCAGGGCTGGTGGTCGACGCACTCAAGGGCCAGCCGGGCATCTACTCCGCGCGCTTCGCCGGCGAGAACGCCAGCGACCGCGACAACAACGACCTGCTGCTGGAAAAACTCACCGGCGTCATTCCCGAAAGACGCTCGGCCACGTTTTACTGCTGTCTCGTGATGCTGCGCCACCACCGTGACCCCGCCCCCATCATCGCGACCGGCAGCTGGTACGGCACCATCCTGGAAGCCCCGCGCGGCAAGGGCGGCTTCGGCTACGACCCGTTGTTCTTCGACCCCAAGCTCGGCGCCACCGCCGCCGAACTGTCCATGGCCGAAAAAGGCCAGGTCAGTCATCGCGGCATTGCGCTCAAGTCTCTCATTGAGGAACTGCAAAGATCCTGAGTCACAACCCGTCAGGTTGAGCCTTGACGTCATCTGTGCCACCATTCGTACATGAAGGTTGTAGTCGACACAAACGTTTTCGTCGATGCATGTCTTGGAAAGCGCGAATGCCAGCAGGTCATCAGCTCATGTTTCGACGGCTCGCTTGTGCCCCTGATGGGGACGGCTCTCTTCCTGGAATTCGAATCCGTACTCTCGCGCAGCTTCATTGAACGGAAATCCAGACTGAATGGCAGCGAACGTAGCGAACTTCTCGACATCTTTCTGGGTTGTTGTCTATGGACGCCGATCTATTTCGGATGGCGCCCAAATCTGCCTGACGAAGCAGACAATCACTTGATCGAACTGGCAGTGGCTGGACACGCTCGCCACATCGTGACCAGCAACGTATCAGACCTGGTGCGAGGCGAAATGCGCTTTGACCAAGTCAGTATCCGAACACCAAAACAATTGATCGAGGAACTCCAATCATGAGCGCACTCACCATCAGGTTGCCCGACGAAAAATACGAACGGCTCAAGGAACTCGCAAAACAACGGAAAACCAGCGTCAATCGTCTTTTCGACGATATGGCCACCGCGTTGCTCGCCGACGCTGACGCCCATACCCGCTTTGCCTTGCGCGCAGCTCGCGGCAAACATCTCGGCACTGAACATGGACAGGCACTGCTGAACAAGGCGCTTGGCAACTGAGCCCGTGCTATCCGGGCAACCCTCCCTGTCGCTCTACGTCCACTTCCCCTGGTGCGTGGCGAAGTGTCCTTATTGCGACTTCAACTCCCATGCGCTCAAGGGCGAGTTGCCGGAGGAGCGCTATATCGATGCCCTGCTGGCCGATCTGGAGCTGGAGTTGCCCCGCGTGTGGGGCCGGACGGTGCACAGTATCTTTCTGGGCGGCGGCACGCCGAGCCTGTTTCCGGCCGCGGCCATGGACAGGCTACTGTCGGAGATCCGCGCGCGCCTGCCGCTGGCCCCGGATGCCGAGATCACGATGGAAGCCAATCCCGGCACGATCGAACATGACCATTTCGGCGGCTATCGCGCCGCCGGTATCAACCGCATCAGCCTCGGCATCCAGAGCTTCAACGACCGGCATCTGCGCACGCTGGGCCGGATTCATGGCGGCGACGAGGCCCGGCGAGCCATAGACGCAGTTCGATCAGGCGGCTTCGACAACTTCAACCTGGACCTGATGTGGGCGCTGCCGGGCCAGACCCTGGACGAAGCCGTTGCCGACGTCGAGCAGGCCCTGGCCTTCGCCCCGACCCACCTGTCGCACTACCATCTGACCATCGAGCCCCACACCGTCTTCGCGGCCCGGCCGCCGGTGCTGCCCAACGAGGACATCGCCTGGGACATGCAGGGTGCCTGCGGGCAGATTCTCGGCGACAGCGGTTTTCACCAGTACGAAGTCTCAGCCTGGGCCCAGCCCGGCGCGCGCAGCCGCCACAACCTCAACTACTGGCGCTTCGGCGACTACATCGGCATCGGCGCCGGCGCCCACGGCAAGATCACGCTGCCGGCAGAAGGCCGCATCCTGCGCACCCGCCGCAAATCGCACCCCCGGCCGTACCTGAACGCGCTGGCCGACCAAAACTTCATTGCTGAAGAACATGCCGTTGCAGACAGCGATCTTGTCTTCGAGTACTTTCTCAACCGCCTGCGCCTGGACGAGGCTTTTGATAGCAAGGACTTCACCCGCCTGACCGGCCTCGACGCCCAATGCGCCGAAACTCCACTGCAAAAAGCCGTCGAACTGGGACTGCTGCAGAACGAAGGCGGCACCCGCTACCGCGTCAGCAAAGACGGCCGTCGCTGCCTGAACGATTTGCAGGGCCTGTTTCTGCCGGAAGGGTAGAATCCGCGGATGAGGCTGCTGCGCTCCATTACCGCCATCACGCTGATCCTGGGCCTTGGGCTGATCGGGACGGTGCCTGCCGAGGCCAACGAGACCTGGGTGCGGATCGATGCCCCCGAGCCGGCCCTGCGCGCCCAGCTGCCGGACGAGGCGATCGACTACGGCGGTTTTATCTGGGTGCCCGAGCGCGCCCTGCCGAGCGTTGCGCGCAGCAGCCATCGCATCCACCGCGTCGAACAACCGTTTGCCCTGCCGATCGATGGCCGGCCGACCGACCTGGCCAGCCGCACGGCAACGGCCCGCAGCGAGGCAGACTCCGGCGGGCCCGACTTTCACCTGGTCCAGTTTCAAGGCCCGGTGCAAACTGCCTGGCTGGCCCAGCTGAAGGCGCGTGGACTTGAACCGGTGCAGTTCATTGCACCGCATGCCTACCTGGTGTGGGGACGAGCTGACCAACTGCCGCCCATGAGCGCCCGAAGGACCACACCGGTGCGTTTTGCCGGCCGCCTGCCCGACAGCGTGCGCCGCCCGCAGGACACCGAGGCACACGAACATGCCCGAGCGATGATCTTTCGCCCGGCTGCTGCCGAGACACTCAGGGCCCTGCGAGAGACCGGAGCCAAGGTGCGCGACTGGCGTTCTGTCGGCGGCGGGTTCCTGGTCGTGGATCTGAAAATCCAGCCGGAACGCTACCCCGATCTGCTCGCCATTGCCGGCGTGCTGACCGTGCAGCAGGTTACCCAGGACGCTGGGCCGCGTGGCGAGCTGGCCAACCAGTCCGTGGTCGGACTCGACGACCCCAACGAGACCCTCGCACCCGGCTACCGCGACTGGCTGGATGCGCGTGGCCTGGACGGCAATGGGGTGATCGTTGCGGTGGTCGATGCGGGCATCCGCCAGAGCCACCAGGATCTGGCCGGCCAGTTTGTCGACTGTATTCCGGGGCCGGACCTGCCCAGTTCCTGCAGCCAGGCCAACGATGACCACGGCACCCATGTAGCCGGCGCGATTGTCGGCACTGGGACCAGCAATACCGTGGACACCAATGGATTTCTGCGCGGCCTGGGCATGGCGCCTGGTGCCCGGGCCGTGCAGCAGCGCTATCCCCCGCTGCTCGGGTCAGGGCCGGGCGGCATGCTGCCCGGCGGCATGCTGAGCATTTTTGCCGAATCCGCGCTCAGTGGTGCGGTGCTGGCCAACAACTCCTGGGGCCCCAGCACGACGCCGCAGGGCTATGACATCCCCACCCGCGAAGTCGACCTGATCACCCGCAACGCGCTTCCTTTCGGGCGCGACCCCGCCCCGATTCTTCCCGTATGGGCCATCATGAACGGTGCCGGCAACAACCCGGACAGCGTCTGTGCGCCGTCGTCTTTGGGTGCGCCGGACGAGGCCAAGAACCTGCTTGCGGTGGGGTCCAGCAAGCTGCAGTTCAGTGATGGCCAGCAACGCCCGGACCTGTTCGATATCTCTTTTAATAGCGCGCATGGTCCAGCCTGCGATGGGCGTACAGTCCCGCAGTTGATTGCGCCCGGCTGTGGCACCGACAACCCGGTCGCCAACAGTGACAGCGCCTATAGCAGCAATTTCTGCGGCACGTCCATGGCCGCACCCATGGTGACGGGTGGGGCAGCACTGTTCGTCGAGCAGTACCGCCGCGACCACAACGGCCGCACCCCCAGTCCGGCGCTCATTCGGGCACGCCTGACGGCCAGCGCGCGCAACCTGCAAGGCTTTCGCGATGCCGATGGTGCCAC
>SKIE01000301.1 GCA_007116585.1 Wenzhouxiangella sp.
GGCCTACGGCGGATTTAGAGCCAGTATCCGCGCCACCACCAGCGGCGAGCAGCTGATTGAAGAAACCAATCGCCTGCGCGTGACCCATCAGTTCGTGCGCACCCAGCTCAGCCAGGCGCGGGGGCTCATCATCGAGGAAGACGAGGACGAAGACATTCGCATCCGATTCCAGGGAGAGCGTGACCGGGTGCGGTTCGTTGCGCCCATGCCTGGTTATTTAAGCTATGGCGGTCCCTACGTGCAGCAATTCAGCCTGGAGCGGGGTGCCGACGGGCTTGACCTGGTCTTCCATTTCGCCATGCTCAACGGCTACCTGCCGGGCGACCTGGAAGACAATGACTCGGTAGTGCTGCTCGAAGGCTTGGAAGAGGGTTCCTTTTTCTTTCTCGGCATTGATCCCGAAGATGAGGATCAGCAGCCGTTCTGGGCCGATTTCTGGGACCAGGAAGACGTGCTCCCGCTGGCAGTAGGGCTGAATCTCGACCTCAATCGCTCAGATCGCGTGCTCTGGCCGGAGCTGGTCACGCCGGTGCGGGTCACGGCCGGCACCGAGGCGCGCATGGAGCGCATTGAGCGCGGCGCCGACATGCTCTTGCCCAGCAGTGCCCGCCGGCGCCCGCCGGTGCGGCGATGAACGCTCTCCGCGCCGGTCTTCCGCGCTCGCATGGCATTGCACTGATCGTGGTGCTGTGGGTGCTGGTGCTGCTGACCATCGTGGTTGGCGTCTACGCCGTGCTGGCCCGTACCGAAAGCCTCCAGGCACGCTACCTGTTTGATACCACGGCAGCCCGTTATGCCGCCGAAGCCGGCGTTCATCGGGCCGTCTTCGAGTTGCGCAATCCGGATATGGATTCCCGCTGGGTAGCGGATGGCCGGATCTACCGGGTCGAACTCGGTGACGCCCAGGTGGAGATTGCCGTATACGATGAGTCGGGCCGTATCGACGTCAATCGGGCCGACGAAGAGTTTCTCGCGGAACTGTTCATCTCGCGCGGGGTCGACGAACTTGAGGCCTGGTACCTGGCAGACGCCATTGCCGACTGGCGCGACGCAGACGACGACCCGCGGCCTTATGGCGCCGAGATCGACGAATACATCGCGGCCGGTTATCCTTACGGCCCGGCCAACGAGGATTTCGGCTCGGTCGAGGAGTTGCAGCAGGTCATCGGCATGACCTGGGATCTTTACCGGGACGTAGAGCCCCTGCTGACGGTGCATGGTCAGGCGCAGGTCAACCCGGCCTTCGCCCCGGTTGACGTGCTGGCGCTGCTGCCGGACATGGATCGCCAGCTGGCCGAGTTGTTTGTCGAGGAACGCTCGCAGCACCACCCGTCCGACATCAACGCGCTGATGATGCCGAATGGCCAGATGGTCAGCCTGCGCAGCCGGGGCCGCGCGTATCGCGTCCGGGCCCGCGCCGAGCTGGACAATGGCGCCTGGACTCAGCTTGAGGCCACGGTGTCGCTGGGCAATACCCAGCGCGGCCAGGCGTTTCGGGTGCTGCGTTGGCGAGAACAAGTGGAAGAGAGAGAATGATCGAAAGCCGGATTGATCAGTGGATGAAAACCTTGCGGGCTCGTTATCGGGCCAGCCCGCTGTCGGCTTTTTTCAGTTGGTGGGGTGGTGAACTGGCGGGCCTGATTCCTCCTCAATGGCGCCAACGCATGGTTGCACCGGCCCCGCGCCTGTGGCTGAAGGCGGTGGACGAGGATGGCAGCCTGGAGGTCTGGCGTGGCGGTGATCAGCCCGAGCGGCTGGATACGTTCCGCGCGGCGGAGGACCCGGCTTTGCTGCGCACTCGCTGGCAGAACCATCTGCACGGCTTCAAGGACGGGGCGCCGGAAGTCACCCTGCTGCTGCCGCCCGATTTCGTGCTGGAGGCGCCGGTGGACCTGCCGCTGGCCGTCGAAAGCAACCTCGACCAGGCGATCAGTTACCAGCTTGACCAGATCACGCCGTTCCGGGCCGACCAGGTCTGGCACGACTTCCGCGTGGTTGAACGCGCTGCCGACAGCGGCAGGCTCAAGCTGGACCTGCGCCTGGTGCCCAAAAATCGTCTGGAAGACCTGCTCGATCGCATTGCCGCCATCGGCATCCGGCTGCACGTCATCGATACCGCACAGCCTCACTCCGACAGCGACGCTGCAAGTCGGGCCGGCTTCAACCTGTTGCCCGAGACCATGCGCCAGCCCTATGTGCACCGCCGTGCCCGCCTCAACTGGTCCCTTGGCCTGGCTGCTGTTCTGGTTCTGGCGCTGGTCATGGTCCAGTCACTGTGGCTGCGCGAACGCGGCAACGAGCGTCTGCGCGCTGAACTCGACGGCCTCCGCGCCGAGGCCGAGCAGGTCATGGCGCTTCAGCGGGAACTGGATGAAACCCTGGCCGCGGCCAATTTCCTGGCTAATCACCGCCGCGAGCAGCCGCTGGCGATGAACGTGCTCGATGAAGTCACCCGCGTCCTGCCCAACGACATGTGGCTGCAGCAGTTGCAGGTGCGCGGCACCGAACTGACCCTGACAGGCATGGGCGAGGCCACCCAGCGGCTGATCGAGCTGCTCAACGATTCCTACCTGCTCAGCGATACCGAATTCCGCGGCTCGGTGAGCATTGATACCAACACTGGCCAGGAGCGCTTCAACGCGCGGGCCACGATCACCCCGTGGGGAGAACAGAATGCAGTGGCTGCCGGACCGCAAGAATAACCGCCCGCTGGCCCTGGGCCTGTTGTTGATCGCCGCCATTCTGGTCTACATGGTCGGCTTTCACTGGTTTGTCGTGCGGCATGCCGAACTGGCTGCCGAGGCCGACCGGCTGACCGGTCAGGCGGCGCGCTTCAAGGCCGCCGTGGCGCGTGAGCCCGACCTGCGTGCACGCCTGGCCGAACTCGACGAGCAGCGCACCGGCAGCGCCCTGTTCCTGCCGGAAAGCGGCTTCAGCTCGGCGGCCGCCTCTTTGACCCGTCGCCTGCGCGAAATCATCGACGCCGAAGCATTGCAGCCGGAGTTCTGCACCGTCCAGGCCACTCAGAACGTGCCTGATAACGACCCCGACCGTTTCGAAAAGGTCACCGTCAACGTGCGCATGCAGTGCACGCTTGATGACATCAGCCGCATTCTCTACGCGCTGGAAGACAGCCAGCCCATGGTTTTCGTGGATCATCTGATGCTTCGTCAGCGCATCGCGGCAGAACAGATCGGTCGGCGCGGTGCCTCCAACTACGGGCGCGTGGAGTTGAGTTTCAACATGTACGGATTCCTCACCGAGGCGGCCTCGCGCAGTTCATGATCGATACCCGCGAAAACCTCCTGACCACGATTCTGGCCGGCCTGACAGGCCTGCTGGTGCTGCTGGGGCTTGCGCTGCTGGTGATTTTCGGCCGGGTCGGCGTCGATCGGGTCGCTCCCTCTGGTGATACCTCTGTGCCATCAGTAGAGGTGGCCAGCGCTGAAAGCGGGCTGGAGCCGCTGGAAGAATATGCCGAAATTGTGCGCCGCCCGGTCTTTTTCTCCGACCGGCGTTTGCCCGTGCTGGAAGTCGCGGGGGTTGACGAAGACCTCATGCCGGAGCCGGAAGTCGAAGAAGAAGCCGAAGAAGAGCCGGTGCCCGACCTCAAGGCCACCGTGGCCGGCATCATCATCACCCCCGAAATGCGCATGGCCATGATCAGGGACGGTGAGGCCGACCGCACCGTGCTGTTGCGCGAGGGCATGAGCCTGGAGGGTGAGCAGGCCGCCTGGCAACTGGACCGGATCGATTCGCGGCTGGTGCGTTTTGTCTCGTCGGACGGGCAGAGCACGGGCCTGGAACTTGAAGTGAACACCCGCGGTCTGACCCGCCCGCCGGCAGCACAGCGCGCGGTTGACGAGGGCCGGGCCGAACCTCAGGCCGACGAGAACGATGCCGCCGGCCCGGAAGCTGACGCCGAGGCCCGGACACGGGCCGAAGAAATCCGCCGCCGCGTGGCCGAACGTCGCGCTGAACTGCGCGCCGAGGCCGAACGCCGCGCCCAGGAGCAACAGGACTAACAATGACTGCAGCAGCCCAAACCGTCTCCGCAACCCTGGTCAAGTCGTTGGCGCTGGGTGTGATGTTCCTGCTGTCTGCCTGTGCCAGCCTGCCTGGTGGCGCCCCTGGGGAGGCAGACGAGCCCGAGACCCGGGTCACGGGTTCTGCGGTGGCCGTTGAACACGACGAC
>SKIE01000231.1 GCA_007116585.1 Wenzhouxiangella sp.
CCTGCCCGCTGCCCAACGGCGACCGCATGATGGCCATGACCCGCCGTGCCGACCCGCCGCCCGCGCCGCCGGCTCCAGAGCCGCAGGTCGCTACCGAAGTCACCTTGTCCGACCGCGCGACTTTCGAGCTCGACAGCGCTGATTTGCGGCCGGGCGCGCGGGAAACCCTGAGCGAACTGGTTGATGCCATCCGCCAGGGGCGGTTGGTTGGGCAGATTCAGGTGGTCGGCCATACCTGTGATCTGGGCCCGGCTGACTATAACCAGCAGCTCAGTGAGCGGCGTGCCCGGGCCGTGGTCGACTACCTGCGCTCGGCCGGCATCGGTGCCGATGAGATCCGCTATGAGGGCCGCGGCGAGAGCGATCCGCGCTTCCCCAACGACGGCGAGCAGAACCGCAGCCGCAACCGTCGCGTCGAGATCACGTTTGTGACCGAGCAGGCCAGCACCGGCTCGCTGCCGGTCAGCCCGGACGGGCCCATCACCGAGGTGCGCGAGGCTGAGGTGAGTGCAGACACTCCGTCGATCAGCGCAGCGCTGGACGAAGCCACGCCGCGCCCGGCGACAGCGCATGTCAGCGAACTAATGCCTGAAACAGACGCTGCCCCCGCAACTGTTCCCGCGGCGCCAGCCTACGTGCAGATTGCCACGTTCTCGGTCGAAGCCAACGCCGAGCGGCTGGCACAGCAACTGCGCGATCTCGAGCACGACGCCGTGGTCATCAAGACGCAAAACCAGTCGCAGCCGGCCTGGCTGGTGCGGGTTCGCACCGCACAGGGCCAGGAAGCGGCCGCCCTGCGTCAGGAACTGCGCGAGCAGACCGGCCTGGACGGGATGATCGTTACCCGCCCGGCCTGACCGGCAGCGCCCATCAAATGCCGCTGACCGGCGGTCAGCGGTAGTACCATGAACGGATGGATCAGTCATGTGCGGCCTTTCTGGCCGCACGGCTGGTTCGTTCCAGCGAGATAACACCAAGCCAACGCGCTGACGGCCTCGCCGCAACGGAGGACATTGTTGACTGACCAGCGCCCCAACGAGCGCCCCAACGAGCCCGGCGGCCCGCTGCTGACCGCACTGATGACGCTGTGTGCCTACCACGGCCGCGATGCGCATCGCGACACCCTCATCAGCGGCTTGCCGCTGACCGACGGCAAGCTGACCCCTTCGGTGTTCGAGCGCGCGGCGCGTCGGGCGCAGTTCAGCAGCCGGCTGCTGCACAGGCGACTGGCCGAGATCAACACCGCGCTACTGCCGGCCATCCTGCTGCTGCAAAACGAAAAGGTCTGCGTGGTCACGCGCATGAGCCTGGCCGAGGGCAAGGCCGAGGTGATTTACCCGGAGCTGGATGATGCGGCTGTCGAGGTGCCACTGGAAGAGTTGCAGCAACAGTATTCCGGCCACCTGATCTACTGCCGGCCGGACTTCCAGCTGGAGCGGCGCCACGCCGACTTCGGCGCGGACAAGAAGCAGCACTGGTTCTGGGGCATCATCGGTCAGAATCGCAAGCTTTACCGCGATATTGTTCTGGCCGCGATCCTGATCAACCTGTTCGCGGTCGCCATGCCCCTGTTCGTGCTCAATGTCTACGACCGGGTGGTGCCCAACGCGGCCACGGCGACGCTGTGGGCGCTGGCCGCCGGTCTGGTCACGGTGCTGGTCGCCGACCTGATCCTGAAATCGCTGCGGGCCTGGTTTGTCGACCTGGCCGCCAGCCGTGCCGACATTCGCCTGTCCTCGCGCATCATGGAGCGGGTGATGGCGATGAAGATGCAGGACCGCCCCCCGGCCAGCGGCGCTTTTGCAGCCAATATCCAGTCATTCGAGTCGGTGCGCAGCTTCATTGGTTCGCTGACGCTTATTGCAATCGTCGATTTCCCGTTCGTGCTGCTGTTTGCCGGCATCATCGCGTGGATCAATCCGGTGCTGGTCATCCCCATCGCAATCGGGGCGGTCATCGTGCTGATTTATGCACTGATCTCGCAATACAACATGCACAAGCTGACCGAGATCGCGATGCAGGCCGGCGCTCAACGCAACGCCACGCTGATCGAGAGCCTGGGCAACCTGGAGGCGGTCAAAAGCTTCAACGTGCAGGGCGACGTGCAGGCCAAATGGGAAGACAGCACCATTTTCCTGAGCCGCAACTCGGCCAAGATGCGGCTGCTGTCGTCGTCGGTGACCAACGGCGCGTCTTTTGTCCAGCATTTTGTCGGCATGAGCATCATCATCGTGGGTGTGTACCTGCTGATCGACGGGCAGCTGACCCAGGGCGGCCTGATCGCGGCCTACCTGCTGTCCTCGCGCGCCATGGCGCCGGTCAGCCAGGCCGCCGGCCTGCTGTCGCACTACCACCAGGCGGCCACGTCCATGGAGTTGCTGGAAAACATCATGGAGCGGCCGGTGGAATACGAGGAGGCCGACAACAAGATCGACCGCCCGGTGTTCCGGGGCGATATCGAGTTCCGCAACGTGAGCTTCGCCTACCCCGATGCGCAGGAACAGGCCCTGACCGACGTCAGCCTGAAAATCAAGGCCGGCGAACACGTGGCCATTCTGGGCAAGAACGGCTCGGGCAAGACCACGCTGGAAAAGCTGATCATGGGCCTGTACCAGCCGACCCAGGGCAGCGTGCTGATCGACGGTATCGACATGCGCCAGCTCGATGTCACCCAGCTGCGGCGCAACGTTGGCTACGTGCCCCAGGAAATCAGCCTGTTCTCCGGCTCGCTCAAGCACAACATCGAGCTGACCTCGCCCAACGAGGACACCGAGCGGCTGCTGCGGGTGATTCGCCTGGCCGGGCTGGAATCGATGATCCGGCATCACCCCGAAGGCATCAACATGCCGGTGGGCGAGCGCGGACAGCAGCTCTCGGGCGGACAGCGCCAGTCTGTGGGCATTGCCCGCGCCCTGATCAACGAGCCGCCGATACTGCTGCTGGACGAACCGACCGCATCGCTGGACCACACCAGCGAGGAGCAGATCCGCAAACACCTGGCCCGGGAGTCGGCCGGCAAGACGCTGATTCTGGTGACCCATCGCAGCTCCCTGCTGCAACTTGCACAGCGGCTTGTGGTCATTGACCGTGGCAGGATCGTGGCCGATGGTCCAAAAGAAACCGTGATGGAAGCCCTGCGCCAGGGCCGGGTCAGCGGAGCACGCTGATGGAACAAAAGCAGCAAGCCAAAAAAACTGCCGGCACAGCCGGCAAGAAGGCCAAGACCTTTGAACAGAAGCAGTTCGAGAGCCTTGGCAGCCTGCAAAAGGCCACGCACAAGCGCGCCGGCCTGATCGACCGGCTGTTCGGCCGCTGGGTGCAGACCTCCGGCCGCGGCGACTGGGTGTCGGACACCGAGTGGGCGCGCATCATGCAGGAGCCGCTGCGCGCGCGCACCCTGCTCTACGGCGTGCTGCTGGCCATTGTTGCGCTGATTGTCTGGGCCTCGATCGCCGAGATCGATGAAGTCACCCGCGGCGACGGCCGGGTGATCCCCTCGCGCCAGCTGCAGACCCTGCAGTCGCTCGACGGGGGCATGGTCGAAGACATTCTGGTGCGCGAAGGCCAGGTCGTGGAGCAAGGCGACCTGCTGCTGCGGGTCGACCCGATCCGCTTTGCTGCCTCACTGGGCGAAAGCCGGGCCCAGTTCCTGGCCCTGACCGGCGAAGTCACCCGTCTGGCAGCACTTGTGGCCGATATCGAACCTGTCTTCCCGCCGGAGCTGGCCGCAGAGGCGCCGGGGCTGCTGGAGCACGAGAGACGGTTATATGAATCCAGCCGAGCCGAACTCGAAGAACAGCAGGCCGTGTTTGAAAGCCAGCTCGAGCAGCGACAGCAGGAGCTGCAAGAAGCGCGCGCGGCGGTCGAGCAATACACCAACACGCTGCGCCTGACCCAGCGCGAGCTCGACGTCACACGCCCGCTGCTGGCCAGCGGGGCGGTGTCTGATGTGGATGTGCTGCGGCTGGAGCGGCAAGTGGCGACCACCGAGGGGGAACTGAGCCGTGCCCGGGCCGCGGTGGCCAGAAGCGAGGCGGCCGTCAGCGAGGCGCGCAACCGCAAGCGCGAGGTGGAGCTGTCGATGATCAACCGCTGGCAGAACCAGCTGTCGGAATCGCGCAGCCGCCTGGACGCGCTGACCCAGGCCGGCGCCGGGCTCGAAGACATGGTCCGCCAGGCCGAAATCCGCG
>SKIE01000151.1 GCA_007116585.1 Wenzhouxiangella sp.
CCGGCGGTGCTGGTATTTCTGCTGATCGGTCTGCTGGTTGGGTCACGCCTGCCCGATCACTTTGTCGACTTCGAACTGGCCTTCCGCATCGGCACCGTCGGTCTGGTCCTGATCCTGTTCGATGGCGGTCTCAACACGCCGCTGCGTCAGGTTCGACAATATCTGGCGCCGGCCTCGCTGCTGGCGACCTTCGCCGTACTGGGCACCGCCACGCTGGTTGCGCTGATCGCGCGCATGCTGGGCATGGGCTGGACCGAGGCCTTTCTGCTGGGGGCGATTGTCTCGTCCACTGATGCCGCCGCCGTGTTTTCCTCACTAAGAGGTTCCGGGGTGCAGCTGAGGCGAAAAGTCGGCGCCACGCTGGAGCTGGAATCCGGCCTGAACGACCCGGTGGCGGTGATCCTCACCCTGGCACTGACCGCGCAACTGCTGGAAGGGGGATCGTTCAATCCGGCGACCCTCGCCGGCGATATTGTGCTTCAGCTGGTGATCGGGGTTGCCGCCGGTGTTGTCGTCGGCTGGCTGGGCAGCCAGCTACTGAGCCGGGTACGTGTGCCTGCCGCCGGCCTGTACCCGGCACTCAGCCTGGCCCTGGCCCTGCTCGCCTTCGGCTTGCCCACCCTGTTCATGGGCTCGGGCTTTCTGGCCGTCTACGTGGCCGCGCTGATGCTGGGCAACGGCCGCCTGCCCTACCGCTCCGGCATTCTACGCGTTCATGATGCGCTGGCCTGGCTGGCCCAGATCGCCATGTTTCTGGTCCTGGGCCTCCTGGCTGTGCCGGAGATGCTGGCGGCATCGGGCTGGAAGGGTCTGGTGCTGGCCCTGGGCCTGGCCCTGATCGCACGGCCGGTCATGATTCTGCTCAGCTTGTGGCCGTTTGGTTACAAAGCGCGGGAATCCGGCTTCATTGCCTGGGTTGGGCTGCGCGGCGCCGTACCCATTCTGCTCGCCACTTTCCCGGTTCTGGCCGGTGTGCCGGGCGCCCATGAACTGTTTCACCTGGTCTTTTTCGTGGTGGTGATCAACGCGCTGATCCCCGGCGCAACGGTGCGCTGGGCGGTGCGCCTGTTCCGGGTCGAGCGCGGCGGCCTGGAGCGACCCACGCCCGTGCTGGAAATCAACGCGATCGACTCACTGCCGGTCCAGATCATTTCGTTTCGGCTCGACCCGGCGGCCATGGTAACCGGCCAGCGTGCCGACACCCTGCCGCTGCCACCCGGCGCGGACATGCTACTACTGGTGCGAGGGCAGGAAGCGCTGCCGGTGCGCGACGACACCGTGCTCCAGGCCAACGATCATGTACACGTCATGGTGCGGCCGGCCGACAAGCCGGCGGTGGAATTGTTGTTTGGCCTGCGCGAACAGGACTGAGCCGATCAAGCGGCCTGTTCGGCGACGAGCGCGGCAAGATGCCCCAGTATGGACGCCGTGGCGCCCCAGATCGGCCAGCGCCCGCTTTTCATTGACCAGACCGAGTAGCCGCGATCGCGGTAGCGGACCCGGTGCTGACGGTATAACGCCGGGTCCAGCACCTGTTGCAACGGCACCTCGAACACGGCACGGACTTCCTTCGGACAGGGCGTTAGCCGATCAGGCCGGGGCAGAATCCCGACCACCGGCACGACGCGATAGGCGCTGATCGTGTCAAAGCGCTTTAGCAGTCCCAGTACCTGAACCGCATTGACGTCAACGCCCGTCTCTTCGGCTGCTTCGCGCAGTGCGGTGCCAACCGGGAAGGGCTCCTGCTGATGCCGCCCCCCGCCAGGTAGCGCAACCTGACCGGCATGGCTCGACATGGCATCGCTGCGCACGGTCAGCAACACGCTGGGCTCAGGCCCGGACAGGATTGGCACCAGGACGGCGGCCTGACGTGGCTGCCAGGCACCCCCCTTGGGCGGCACGTAGCCATCCACGGGCAGCGTACCGACCGGTGTTTCTGGGGGGAACAGAACAGACGACAGGCCTTCCAGCCTGTCGTCAAGCTCAATCATCGTCGAACAACTGCTGCGCGCGCTGCGGCAATTCCAGCATGATCGCGCGCCGCCGCTCAGCGCTGTAGTTCAGCCAGTTGCCAATCTCGGCGCCTGAGCGAAAACAGCCGATGCATAGATCGTCGGGACCCAGCGTGCAGGTCCCGATACAGGGCGACTCGATCTCAGGGATCGGAGAGATCGGCTCACCCATGATGACTTACTGTCCGGGCACCGGCGCACCGCCGTCAAAGTCTTCCGGCTCACCGAGCTGGACCAGACGGATATCAAACTGCAGTGCTTCGTTGGGCCCGATGATCGGCGGATCGCCACGAACGCCAAAGGCCAGTTCCGGCGGCAGAAACACCTGCCACATCGCGCCCTCGCGCATCAGCGGCAGCACCTCCTGCCAGCCTTCAATCACGGAGTTGACCTGGAATACGGCGGGAACGCCGCGACGGAACGAGCTATCAAACTCGCGCCCATCGATCTTGGAGCCACGGTAGTGAACGGTGACGACGTCTTCCAGGCTGGGGCGGCTGCCCTCGCCTTCTTCGATCACCCGGTACTGCACACCGCTGGGCAGCGTCACAATGCCGGTCTTGCTCTCGTTCTCGCGCAGGAACTCATCGGCCCGAACCTGGTTGTCTTCGGCCAGTTGCTGGAACGCTGCCATGCGTTCCTGACGAATCTGTTCCTGCAGTTCCATCATCAGCTGTCGCATTTCGGCCACTTCAACCTGCGGCTCAGTCTGGCCGTAGGCATCGCGGACGGCCTGGAATACCGCTTCCAGATCGAGCTCAATGTCGTAGCTCCGCAGCTCGGCGCCGAACTCATAACCAATGGCATAGCCCAGCTTGCCGGGCTCCGATTCAAGATCCTGGGCCACTGCGGCCGTGAACAAGGTCATGATCGCAGCAACGATCAGGACCGGAAATACCTTGTGCATGTTGCCTCCGGGATTGAGTGCAGATTGAAAGCCAGATAGGACTCTAACCCACCATTTTAAACTACTCTTGCGAGTCACAGGCCTCGCAGTTGCGCGACATCGCTACGACTGTATCTCCCGGCACCGGTTCCGGCGCCCCGCCCTGTCTCGGCAAATTTCGCCGAAAATTTGGTCATTTCCACCATATGCGAACAGCCCGCTCTCTGCAAATTATTGATTATACGTGCTTTTATGATTTGGCATGATTATTGATTAATAGTTGGCAAATCCAACTAACACCGCCAAAGGAGCATGACAATGGGTATTTTTTCTCGCATGGGCGACATCATCAACGCGAATCTGAATTCGGCCTTGGAAAAGGCCGAAGATCCGGAAAAAATGATTCGACTCATGATTCAGGAAATGGAAGACACGCTGGTCGAAGTCCGTTCGGCCACGGCCAAGTGCATCGCCGAGAAAAAGGAGCGAGCCCGCTTGCTCAAGCGCCTGGAAGAGCAGCGCATCGACTGGGAACGCAAAGCAGAACTGGCGCTGGAAAAAGACCGCGAGGATCTGGCCCGGGCCGCGCTGGTCGAAAAAACCGCTCTCAGCGATCGCATCAAGTATCTGAACGAAGAGCTGGCTCAATACGAGGACCAGCTGGCCAAGTATGACGGCGATATTGCCAAACTGCAGGCCAAGCTGACCGACGCGCGCAATCGCCAGCGGGCCCTGGTCATGCGCCACCGCTCCGCCAGTCAGCAGCTCAAGACGCGCAAGCATCTGTACAACGACAAGATCGACGAGATGCTGCACCGCTTTGACCATGCCGAGCAGCGCATTGAGCAGATCGAATCAGAAGCCGAATCGCTGGACATGGGGCGTAAAGGCCAGACGCTGGAGTCAGAGTTCCGCAAGCTCGAAAGCGATGAACGCATCGAGGCCGAGCTTGCGGCCATGAAGTCCAAGCAGCACAAAGGGTAAGCCGTCATGTTTCCCGACTTCATCTTCCCGCTGCTGGTGCTGTTTGTCTTGATCGTGATGCCGATCTGGCTGGTGATGCACTACACCACCCGCAACTCGGCCAATCGACGACTCAACAGCAAGGACGAAGCTCTGCTGGAAGAACTCAACGACAGCGCTCGGCGAATGGAAGACCGCATTCGCTCACTGGAGCGCATTCTTGATGCCGATAGCCCGGAATGGAGATCAAAGGTATGACACAACACGCTCACTCACCGAACCGGAACCGGCTGTACCGGGACAAGGACCGCGCCATCATCGC
>SKIE01000059.1 GCA_007116585.1 Wenzhouxiangella sp.
CCAGCTCATAGTGGCCTTCCTGGCGCATGGTGAACTGCACGTTGCCGTCGGGCAGTCGGTTCGACGGACGTTCCACCGTGATCCATCCCCGGTCGCGCTCGTAGGCGTTGTCGTCTTCATAGATGTTGACGATCTGGTAGGCGTGAAAGTCGACCGAATCCGGACACCAGGACCACGCACCGCCAAAAAAATCGGGCTGAAAGATCTGCAGCGCCAGCGCTTCCCAGCCGCCGGTCGAGCCCCCCGCCAGCAGCCGTGACCAGGGCTCGGCGATCATGCCGAACTCCTCTTCCAGAAAGGGGATGAGTTCCTGGGTGATCGCGTCGGCATAGGGCCCGACGTTGGCTGAATTGACCGAGTACGAGGTGTCGTAGTAAGGGTTTGCGTCCCGGATGGTGACGATGAACAACTCGGGGGCTGCCTCCGACATCCAGAATTCGGAAAATCCGGCGGTGCGGCCGCTTCCAGGCTCGCCGGGCTCGAAGCCGAACGGCGTCCGGTCGCCCGGAAAATGACCCAGGTGAAACAATACCGGGTAGCGCTGATCGGAATCCGCGCTCCAGGCCCGTGGCAGCAGCACGTTGGCGCCAAGATACATATCCCGTCCCCAGAACTCCGACAGCAACTCGCTGCGAATCTTGACAAAGCGAACCTGCTCGCCGTCACGGGGATTGCCCAGTTCCAGTACCTCGCCCTCTTGCAGCGGCTGTATGGGCGGAATGACCTGATCCAGCGACAGTCGTACCTGCTCGGGCCCATCCCCTCCCAGTTGCACGGTTACCACGTCGGAGTGGGCATTGCCCGGCGATATCCACGGGTTCTGTCCCTCGCCGGTTTCTCGGTGCAGCCTGAGCACGTGGCCGTCGGCCCGATGGTAGGTGGTCCATGAGCTCAACAGCGCCTGGACCCGATACTCTCCCGCTGGCAGGGAACCCAGGTCATCCAGCGGATAGCCGCGAACCCCCTCACCGCCCGGTGTCAGGCGCAATATCTGGCCGGCTTCCACGTGGTCCACCTGCATGCCCCAGAACGGCACACCGGCGACGTCGACCTGCTCGCGCGGGTCAGGAATCTCCGCCTCGGGAGAGTCGGCCGGCGCTGTCCAGTCGCCGACGCGGTCCACCACCACGTAGAGCCGCCCGTGCAGGGGAATTTCCATACCCAGCGCCGCCATTGCCTCGTGACTGGCGGCGGGCAATTCCACCTCGAAGCGGGTAGAGCCGGCTTGTGCCGACGCGGTCGCGGCAAGAACGGATGCGGCCGCAAGGGCAAACCACAGAATGACGGAAATATCAAAATGGCGACTAGTCCACATGCCAGAACACTCCTCGGGGCGGGCACATCATGAGCATGCAGGCAGTATAGGCGTTTCTGCCGGTGCTCTCTGCATGCCAGCCCGAGTGGACTCAGGCGGCAAGTTTGTGCATGATCAGGTCAGAAACCAAATCACTGTTTCCAGGAGAAGGGGAACCCATGAGCCGCACTGAATTTGATGATGAATATCGCCTGCGTCGCCACCGCCAGTTTGTGCTGGAACTGGAGCGCGAGATCGGGCAGATCAACCGCACCATCGTGCACGAAAAAATGCCGGAGTTGACGCGCGAGCGCTGCCTGGCGCTGGCAACCAGCGTGGCGCGCGCACGCTCGCAGTATCTGGGTCTTGCACTGGAGCTCGGTCAGGCCAGTCAGGCGCTGCCCGGGGATGAACAAATTCTGCAGCTACGCGAAGCACGGCGGCGTTTTGAAGAATTGCGCGAGGCTTTCAGCGCGATGGAGCGCGCGATCGAGTGCGGCTACGTTGATGTGGAACTGCCCGGCTGATCCGATCGCGCCTTCCTGGCAACCTTGATGGCGTACATCGCCTCGTCTGCCTGGTTCAGCGCCTCCTGCATTTCGAGCCCAGGCGTCAGGGCGACCTTGCCGATGCTGCAACCGACTTGAACCGCGACGGCGTCAACGGTAATTGGCTGCATGATCGAGGTTTCGATCCGCTCTGCGATTTGTTCCATTTCGGGCGGATGGTCGTCTTCAAGCAGCAGCACGGCAAACTCGTCGCCACCCATCCGGGCAGGCAGATCATGGTCGCGCACCGCATTGAGCATGCGTTCGGCAACGGTTTTGAGGACTTTGTCGCCAACTGCATGCCCATGCTCGTCGTTGACCGGCTTGAAGCGGTCAAGATCCAGATACAGCAGGGCGGCATGGCCTACCGGGTTCTTGGTGTATTCGTCCAGCCGATGGATGAAATAGCGTCGATTGGCAAGACCGGTCAGATCATCGGTGTTGGCCAGGTCCAGCAGCTGGCTTTGTGCGGCCCGACGCTGTCGGACTTCCGAGCGCAATGCGGAAACAAACCGGCGTTGCTGATCCACGGTTTCGCGCAGCGCTTTTGCCAGCACCAGTAATTCACGCGGCCATCGGCGAACTTCCATCCTGGGCATGGGTCTGCCGTCGCGTACCCGGTCAACGGCCGTGGTCAGTTGACCCAATGGCGCGCTGATCCAGCCGCTCAGCACAAGCGAAAACGCGGTTGCCAGAACGAGCAGCAGTATCACGATCCCGCCATATCCGGTCAGCATCACGCCCCGGAGCTCGGTTTGCAGGTGCGGTACAGAATGAATCAGTAGACGACCGGCCTCCATCGTCAGCGGCAGCATAACCAGCTTTGAGCCGTCGTTTTCAGGGGTCCGCACCATTTGCTGGTCGGGCGGCAAATCGGCAGACCATTCCAGCAATCGGTCCAGCGGCAACACGGCGCCGGATGCGCGCGACGAGCCCGGCGGCGAACTCGATAACGCGCAGCGAACGCCATCGGGTCGCCGCAAAAGAATGTGGCTCTGGCCGATGACCTCCGGGTAGGGAAAGTCATCAAGGAGGTCCTGCAGCGATGAGGTGTCAATTGCAAGCACGAGGCGACCGATGAGACGCTCTTCAAGTTCCAGCTCGGCCCCAAGCCAGATCATTTTTTCGCAGTCGTCGTCATGCCAGTAGGGGCCGATGCGGTTGCCGTCCAGCAGGCCCAGGCTCTCGAAAATGCGATCTGCAGGCAGGGAAGACACGCGGCCAACCTCTGCAACGAGGCGGCCCTCAGCGTCGTAGATCCAGGCGCCAAGGAGGTTACGGGCCGAGTCGGCCGCGTCTGCCAGAATTCTTTCAACGAACCGCTGATGTTCCAGCTCACCGGAAAGAGCAAACGCGTCCAGGCTGATTCTCATCTGCGTTCGACTGGCCACGAGGGCCAGTTCGTCCACCAGACGCTCGAGTTCGCGGTTGACCCGTCGCTGTTGAACGCGCGACACCTGTTCCAGCTGGACAAGCGCATGCTCGCTCAGGTTGCGCTCGACCAGCCTGTATTGCAGGGGCAGCGCCAGCAGAAGAGGCAGCCAGGCCAGCAACAACAGGGAGACGATCAGTCTCGTTCTGAGACTGAAGCGGGCCGGCCTGAGTCCGCCTTCCGCCCCATGGCGAAGGCCGATTCCTTTCTGGCCTCTTGTATCCACAAGCCTCCCCGGGCTGCAGACCGCGCGCCATACGACGCGAATGCGATCAGGTGATAACCGTCACCGGGCTTTTGGAATGGCGCAACACCTTGTCGCTGACGCTGCCGAGCATCAACGAACGCATGCGCGACAGCCCGCGACGGCCGATGACGACCATGGCCGTGTTGTCGTCTTCCGTAAAGCGGATGATTTCCTCGGCCGGATCGCCCACCGAGGTCTCTTCCTCAACCTTGTCGATCATGTTCTCGCCGACGCCTTCACGCGTCTTGTCAAACGCGCGCTGGGCGGCGGACTGGGCGGCCTGGTCAATATCGGAGCGGGACATCCCGGCAATACCGATCACCTCGACCGACGCCGCCGGGAACACGTAGAACAAGCGAACGCCAATGCCCATGGCGCTGGCCATCCCCATGGCAAAGGTAGCCGCCCGGATCGAGTTTTCAGAACCGTCGACGGGAACCAGAATTTGCTTGATATGTTCGCTCATGGTCTTCTCCTAAGGCCCTTGTGCCAGCCGTGATTGACTTACCCCTATCCTAACAAGCCTACCCTTACCTCGTTGGACTATTGCCCGGCGGGACGGTTCGGGTTACGCCGGGTCAGAAGCACCCAAAAGCTCGCCGAGCGCTGCTTCACCAAGCACCTCGACCCCCAGTTCCTCGGCGCGCCTGAGTTTGGA
>SKIE01000237.1 GCA_007116585.1 Wenzhouxiangella sp.
CGCAGCTTGCGCGCCAGCGCACGCACGGCCGGCGTGACGCGAACGCCGCCGACTTCGCTGGTGCGTTCCTGCAGCACTTCGTTGCCGGACTGCACGTTGCCGACCACGGTGCCGCTGTCATCGCGCGATTCGGCCGGTTCTTCAGGTGCTTCCTCGGCGGCGGGCTCGGGGCCGGGTTCACCACCACCGAATTCGTCATAGAGATCATCCGGTCCGTGGACGTCGGCCGCTGCTGAGTCTGCTTCGTCGGTCAGATCGTCTGCAAGCGATGCCGCCAGCACATCGTCGTCGCCGGCGTCTTCTTCCGGATCCTCGTTTGGCACGGCGGCGAGATCCAGGTCATCCTCAGACAGAGAATCCTCTTCAGGCAGAGACTCATCTTCAGGCAAAGGCTCTTCTGCGCTTGCGGGCGAAGGCTCTTCCACCGCGGGCGCGGAGGGCTCTTCACCGTCGACCGAGAACTCCACCAGCGGCGTACCCGTCTGGATCACGTCTCCAGCCTGGCCGTAAAAGCGCACCACGCGACCCGTGACCGGGCTGGGGACTTCCACCACCGCCTTAGCGGTTTCCATGGACACCAGCGGCTGGTCCAGCGTGACCTCGTCACCTTCGGCCACCAGCCACTGGACGATTTCAGCATCGGGCAGACCTTCACCCAGGTCGGGCAGTTTGAAAATTGTCATGAGACCTCCAGAACCTGACGGGCCGCGTCGACGATGCGTCGCACGCTGGGCATGTAGTTGAGTTCGTTGCGGTACAGCGGCATCACGGTATCGTAGCCGCAAACCCGTTTGACCGGCGCCAGCAGATGCCAGATGCCGCCATCGGCCAGTCCGGCGGCAATTTCGCTGGCCACGCCGCAGTGCCGCGGCGCTTCCTGGATGATGACGCAGCGCCCGGTCCGTCCGACCGAATCGACGATGGTTTCCATGTCCAGCGGGCTCAACGTAGCCACGTCAATGACCTCGACGCTGACGCCTTCAGCTTCGAGCTTGTCGGCAGCCTGCAAGGTTTCCTTGATCATCGCGCCCCAGGTGACCAGGGTGATGTCTTTGCCGTCGCGCAGCGTGAAGCAGACATCCAGCGGCAGCTCTTCGCCGTCGTCGATGACTTCCTCTTTCTGCCACCTATAAATTCGCTTCGGCTCCATGAACACGACCGGATCGGGGTCGCGAATGGCGGCCAGCAGCAGGCCGTATGCGCGCGAGGGCGAAGACGGCATGACCACCCGTATGCCCGGCATATGGGCAAACAGCGCTTCCGGGCTTTCCGAATGGTGTTCGGGCGCGTGGATGCCACCGCCGGTGGGAAAGCGCAGCACCATGGGGCAGCTCAGGCGACCGCGTGTGCGGTTACGCATTCTTCCGGCATGGCACATCATGTGATCGAGCATGGGCATGGTGAAACCGCAGAACTGGGCTTCGGCCACCGGCTTCATGCCCTGCGCGGCCATGCCGACGCTCATGCCGGCAATCATGACCTCGGCCAGCGGCGTGTCGAGCACGCGCTGCTCGCCGAAGCGCTGCTGCAGTCCGGCAGTGGCCCGAAAGACACCGCCGTTGACGCCAACATCCTCGCCCAGCACAACCACGCTGGGGTCTTCTTCCAGCGCCCGGGCCAGCGCGAGGGTGACGCCTTCAATCAGGGTAATGGCCGCCATCAGTGCTGCCCTCCTTCATGCGGATACTGCTCGGCCAGCGCCCGTTGTTCCGCCAGGTCGTGGGGCAGTTCGGCGAACATGTAGTCGAACATTGCGCCGATTGGTTGACCGTCTTCGCTGACGATGCGCAGGTACTCATTCGCCGCTTCCTGCACTTCGGCCGTGCATTCGTCGATCAGCGCCTGTTCGCGTTCGTCATCCCAGGCGCCTTGTTCGATGAGATAGTTGCGCAGGCGGGCCACCGGTTCCTTGCGCCAGGCTTCTTCTACCTCTTCATTAGGGCGGTAGCGACGGGCATCGTCTGCGGTGGTGTGGTCGCTGATCCGGTAGGTAATCATTTCCACCACGAAGCTGCCGTGGCCCTGCCGGGCCGCCTCGACGGCTTTTTCCATGGCCCAAAGGCAGGCGATCAGGTCGTTTCCGTCGACCTGGATGCTGGGCAGGCCGCCGGCAATGCCTTTCTGAGCCAGCGTGGCGGCCGTGTTCTGAGCCGAGCGCGGGACGGAAATCGCCCACTGGTTGTTGACGATCACCAGCACCAGCGGCAGCTTCCAGGCGCTGCCGGCGTTGATGGCTTCGAGAAAGTCGCCCTTGGACGAGCCGCCGTCGCCGACCACCGCCACGGCCACGCGCTTTTCGCCGCGCAGTTTGTAGGCCATGGCCGCGCCGGCCGCGTGCAGACACTGGGTGGCGATAGGTACGCACCAGGCAAAGTCATGCGGCGCGCCGGCGTAGTCGCTGCCGCGCTCGTCGCCGCCCCAGTACAGCAGCACATCGGTCAGCGCCACACCGCGGCAGAACTGGACGCCGTACTCGCGGTACATGGGCGCGAAACAGTCTTCCGGCTGCATGGCCGAACCAATGGCGACGTGCGCCGCTTCATGCCCCAGGCAGGATGCGTATGTGCCCAGCTTGCCCGTTCTCTGCAACGCGATGGCCTTCTTGTCAAAGACACGGGTGCGAACCATCTGACGGTAGAGCGCGGTCAGGCGCTCGAAATCCCGGGCCAGGGCGGGCACCTGCTGGCCCTCGATCAGGCGTCCATCCGGATCCAGAAACTGGAAGTAATCGACCTTGAAGGCGGCGACGGTTCGCGCCATGACACACCTCTGCTAATAGATTGGCTTTGTTTGATGAAGGTCGCCGGACACCCCGAACAATCTCGTCCGGCAAACCTCGTCGATTATACCCGTGCCTTACGGCCCGTTACACTTGCCTGCAGTTGCATCTTCATTCAGGGTCAACAGGGAGACGCATGAGCACGGACGATAACGAGCGCCAGCTTGAGCAATCGATCCGGACTGATCTGGAGGGTCGTCTGGACTACCGCGGCTATCTCGGCCTTGACGCGATTCTTGAAGCGCAGCATCCGCGCAGTAACCCGCCGCATCACGATGAGCTGCTGTTCATCATCCAGCACCAGACCTCCGAGTTGTGGTTCAAGCTGATCATCCACGAATTGCGTGCCGCCATGGCGCTGCTTGCCCGCGACAACCCGGACCCGTGCATGAAGATTCTGGCCCGGGTCAAGCAGGTCCAGCAGCAGTTGTTCTCGCAGTGGGCGGTGCTGGAGACGCTGACTCCCAGCGAATATGTGCAGTTTCGCGACTGTCTGGGCGATGCATCGGGTTTTCAGTCCTTTCAGTACCGGCTGGTCGAGTTTTTGCTCGGCAACAAGAATGGGGCGATCGTGCAGGTGTTTGATCATGACCCTGCCGCGCAGGCCGCACTGGCAGAGGCGCTGCATCGGCCATCGCTCTACGACGAGTTTCTGGGCTTTCTCGCCCGTCGCGGCCACCCGGTGCCGGTCGAACTGGTCGAGCGTGATTTCTCGCGCGCGCACCGGCGCAATTCAGGCCTGGTGCCGGTGTTGGTCGAGATTTACCGTCAGCCGCATCGGTACTGGAATGAATACGCGCTGGCCGAGCGCCTGGTTGATGTGGAGGAGTCGTTTCAGCTGTGGCGTTTTCGTCACCTGAAGACGGTCGAGCGCATCATCGGCTTCAAATCCGGTACCGGCGGATCAAGCGGGGTGGGGTTCCTGCGCCAGGCCCTGGATCTGACCTTCTTCCCGGAGCTGATGGACGTGCGCACGCAGCTTTAGGGTCCCTGAGCGGCCAGTTTGTCAGCACGGCCCGTTGTGCCATAATTCGTGGCTCCAAACAAAACAAATTCGGGGTAGTAAATATGAAGAGGCGACTTTCCGTGCTCGCCGCCGGGCTTTTGGCGGCATCACTGGCTTCGGCCCAGACGGTGGATGTGCCGCGTCTGCAGGCCGAGGTCAACGTCTTTAGCGATGCCAACGGCATCCCGACCATCGTCGGTGAAACCGAAACCGACGTCAGCTTTGTCCAGGGCTATCTGCACGCCCAGGATCGATTTTTCCAGATGGACTTCTTGCGCCGCGTGGCCTCCGGCACCCTGAGCGAACTGCTCGGTGCACCGGCGCTGGGTAACGACATCCAGCTTCGTACGCTGGGCCTGCGCCGTGCGGCCTGGGCGACTTTCGCCGGGCTTGA
>SKIE01000290.1 GCA_007116585.1 Wenzhouxiangella sp.
AGGTGATTTTCCAGCGGCGTGCCGGTCAGGCAGAGGCGATGGCGTGTCTGCAGACGACGTACCGCTCGACTGGCCCGGGTCCGCGGGTTTTTGATGGCCTGGGCTTCGTCCAGAATCACGATATGGAACCGCTCACTTTCCAGCCAGTTGATATCCCGCCCCAGCAGCGGGTAAGTGGTCAAAACCAGCTCGCTGTCGGCAATCCACTGAAAATCGCCGCGCCGGCGCGGGCCATGCAGCAGCAAAACCTTGAGATCAGGCGCAAAGCGGCGCGCTTCGGCCCGCCAGTTGAACATCAGGCTGGTCGGCGCGACCACCAGCGCCGGGCGATCCAGTCGCCCGGCCCGTTTCTCGGTCAGCAAGTGAGCGAGCGTCTGGACGGTCTTGCCCAACCCCATGTCATCGGCCAGGATGCCGCCGAAACCGGCTTCGCACAAGAACTGCAGCCAGCCCAAACCCAGTCGCTGATAGGGTCGCAGCTCGGCCTGCAACCCGTCCGGCTCGTCCATTGCCGACAGTTCGCCAGGCCTGGCCAGACGCTGCGCAACCTTGACCAGCCCGTCGGCACCACGCCATGCCCAGTGCGGTTTGAGCGCTGACAGATCCGCCAGACGACCTCGCCGCAAGCGCAAGCGTCCGTCACGCGGTAAGCTGTCGGTATCGCGCAGTTCGACCAGCGCGTTCAGAGCCGCCGCCACGCGTGCCCGCGGGAGCTGAATGCGTCGACGACGGTCGATTGCAAGCGTCGCCTCAGCGTCCGGATCGGCGCCGGCACAAACGGTTTCGACCAGCATGGGATGGGCGTTTGCTGCCCAGTCGCGAATCGCTGCCAGCACGCTGATGGCCTGCCCGGACCACTCGATCTGCAAATCCAGCTCGATCCAGTCGCTACCAATCTCCGACAGAACGCTGATCCAGCGCTCGGGTTCGACCAGTTCGGCGAGCAGATCAGGATCGCGCTCGACCTGCCAGCCCTCTTCTTCCAGGGCCATCAGACCGCGCTGCGCGGCAATCCAGCGACCCTCAAAATCCTCATCCATACCCGGCACCATTAGGCCGGCCGCATCGGGCGGGTAGTCGAGACCATCAATGCCGGACAAGGGCGTCAGACCCAGACACTCAAGGCGGCGGAGGCAGGATTCCTCGAACTTGTCATCGCGCCGGGCCTGCAGCACCAACGGCTGAGCCTGCTCGGCATCCGAACGCAGGCGGGTATCGCCCTCCTCGTCCCAATTCAGTCGCATTCCGCCGTACTGAAAAAAAAGCGTCACCGTGGGCCGGGTCAGAAAGCGGCCGGCCCGGCCAAGCTCGAGGTTGGCCAGGTGCAGGCACGGCCGGGGCCGATTTGGCGGGATAGGCTGGACAACAACTGTGCGCGGAAGGGGCAGACCCAGGCTGTCACCCCGGATGGCTTCGGCCACGGCGGCGGCCTGCTCCGGCCTGACATCGCCCTCGGCCTGAAGCGCCAGGACGCGGTCATGTTCAGCCCGAGCCCGAATGGGCCGGCAGATACCGGTGTCAGACTCAACCATCCAGGGCGGGCGCAGCGGCAGCTGTCGCCAGGGCCTGCAGTCCTCGGATTCGGGCAACTGGAAGCGCAGGGACTGGCTGCCATCCTGGCGCAGATGCCAATACACATCCGCAATCAGCGCATCGGATTCGCGCAGGGCGACACCATCAGGCGCCTGCCAGCGCGCTCGGCCCGTCTCCAGCACGCGCTGGAACAGCGCGTGGGCCGAAGCCGGCACCGGAGCCCAACTCAGGCCCGGCAGCCACTCGCAGCGCTCGACCAGATCATGCAGGATGTAGAGGTCATCCTCGCTCAGGTAGGGCGGACGGACATCCTGTTCCAGCAGGATCGGAGACAGCGGCGTAATCTCGCCGATGACGCCAGCCAGCGGAGCGCGCACTGGGCTGACGCTGAGTTGATCAGCGCGAGAAAGTTCGAAAACATACAACACCTTGTGGACTGGGCGCGACCGGCGGACGGAAGCGGTGTTCATGGCGCAACGCCAATCATCCAAACCAGAGAACCAGCGCGAGTACGCTACCCAGCCCGGCCAGCGTCCATATCAAGCCGCGCAATAAAACACGCTGAGCTTGTGCCGTGCCTTCTGTTTCCAGCTGCTGCATTTCGCCTTCGTCCAGGGCGCTGGCAACGCGCTGCTCGGGGTTCTCGAGCAGCTTCAGGGCATCATCGGCCTGGTCGGCCAACACCGCCCACAGCGCGGCGCGGTCGCGCCCACCATGGGCCAGACTGGGCCGCAGCGACGGCGTATCCGACACGTGCGTGGCAATTCCCCTCGAGCGCAGAAACGCCGCGCGCTCCTCGGCTTCAGACAAAGTTGGATAGCGCGCTATCAGTCGCACACGACATTCCCGAATCCGGCAAACCCGATATTCTACAGAGGCTGGCAGCCCGGGCAGCGGTACAGGCGCCGACCGCTGATCTCGCTGCGTTCAATCGCACTGTCGCAACGAAAACACGCCTGCCCGCTGCGGGCAAACGCAAAATGCCGGTACTCCCGCCGTCGCCAGCCCGCTGCTTTCAGCGCGGCGACGCGTTCCGGCTCGTTGGTAATACCGCCGGTCTCCACCGAGCGCCACAGCAGACGATGCACGACGCTGGCAAAAGTATGCAGAGCGGTCGTGTTGAGATCACAGGGCCGCAGCTGCGGATGCAGCCCGGCATCGAACAGGATTTCCGAGCGCAGGTAATTGCCAATCCCGGCCAGAAAGGACTGATCCAGCAGCAGGTGCCCGAGCCGTCGCCGGGCGAATTGGGGCTTGCTGACCCAGGCCGTGATGTCCTCCACGGATGCCTGACTGGACAGCACATCCAGCCCCGCTCTTTGAATGAACGGATGGTCTGCCAACTGCCCCGGCTCTATCCATTCGATGGTCGAGGCGCTGTACAGCAGGGCCGAGCGCTTCGGCCCGCTCAGCGCCAGGCGCAACTGCCGCCGCGTGTCGGGCCGACGATCAGGCTCGGAAAACATCCAGCGCCCGTAGAGCTGATTATGCGTGTAAATCGTCGGGCCGTCGTCGAAGTGGATGAGCAGCGCCTTGCCCAACGTATCCACGCCTCGAATACGACGACCGACCAACTCTCCGGCCCGGGCCTGCAGCGCCGGGAAGGCGAACCAGACCTCCTGCAAAGGTGCGCTCGCCACCGCGCTGGCGACGCGACGCGCGACCCTAAACATCTCAGGTCCCTCAGGCATACCTGGTCAGTTCGGCTTTGCCGCAAGGGCAGCCCAGATCATCAGCACCCAGCCGAACATCAGCGCCACGCCCCCCAGCGGCGTTACATAGGTCAGGCCATGCATGCCCGTAAGCGCTGCTGCATAAATGCTGAAACTGAACAGAACCGTTCCGGCAACAAGGAATCCGGCTGCCAGCCTAAGGCGGGAAGCGGCGCGCACGTCTGCGGCCAGGGCGAGCCCAATGGCCGTCACGACGACGGCGCCGACCTGATGATAGCGAACAGCCGTCATTACCCAACGCCATACCTCTTCGTCCACGCGGGCCTGCAACAAATGCTCTGCCGAAGCCCCGATGACCACTGACAGAAGACCCAGCAGGGCACCGAACAGCAGAATCGGGTTCATGGATTTGCTTTTTCCGTGATCATGGCGCGCAGTATGAATCCATGAGCATCAGTATCCCGGCAACGGACTCAACCAACACCTACCAACCCCTCGTTCCCGGACCGCCCTTGAATGGGCCGCGTACCCAGCTTGTGATCCAGCCGCCGTAGAAGTCTCCGGCCTGAGCCTGGACCCTCTCGCCAGCCACATAACAGGCATCCATTCGACCGGCATAGAAGGACACGTGATTGACCAGTCGTTCGTCAACCGGCTCCGGATAAGCCCAGCACACATCTTCCACCCGATCATCTCCGGATTCGAAATGCCAGTAGCGTGCCCGGCCCTTCCATTCGCAAAAGGTTCGGGTTGAGCTTGGCGCCAGCCAATCAAAGTCCACAGACTCCGGTGGAAAGTAGTAACACGGCGGATGCGACGTCTCCAGCACACGATACGCGCTATCTGTCTCGGCCAGTACGCGATCCTGGTGGACCACCTGCAAGTGCCAGTCGATGCGCTCTATGGCAGGTGGGCGGGGGTAATCCCAGACGGACTCGGATGTAGGCAAATCGGTCATCGACAGCGTGC
>SKIE01000360.1 GCA_007116585.1 Wenzhouxiangella sp.
GCTCCACTGGGTCAGATCGATTTCGTCGGCCAGCACCTCGCTGACTCTGCGCCAAAGCCGCGTGCTGTATTGCTCAAGGCCAACGATGGCGCAGAAACGCGGGCGGTGTTGCGGCATGCTTGGTCCTGATTTTCCCCGTCGCAGCGGCTACTGCCGCCGTCTGTGATGCAGCTTGTTTCAGCGTAGCTTGCCATATCCGGACGGGCAAGCCAGCGCCACGTCTCCCGATGGCGCGAAAAAACTCTCCGAACCATCACCAACCTGCCGGCGGGGCGTGGTGTTGGCTGCAGGCGAGCCGTGGGTCACGGAAGCGGGCTGAACGCATCCGCGCCCGTCCCAAACGCCCACCTCGAAAAAAGCAGTAACCGGGAGACTGCAACAGCTTGGTTTCAGTGGCACCAAAGCGCCCTCAAGAGTTCAGCCTGCTCAGCGGCCGTTCGACCCACGGTTCGCCAGCAGCCGGCACCATGCCCCGCTACAACCGGAAACTCAACCCAGCGCCGCCTCGACAATTTGCTCTGCCCGGGCGTTGGGCAGATAAAAGTAACGCCCCTGAAGCTGCCCCGCGAGCCGCTCGGCCTCCCCCCGCCCGAGATATTTGGCCTGCGTATCCACGACCACTGCAGCGATGCCGGCCGAAGCGGTTGCTGCCGCCAGCGCAGCCACTTCACCCTGCATGATTGACTTGTCTGGCCGCTCGGCGGTCGGGTCACGCGACTGCGCCAGCGCCACGTTGCCGCGCCCGTCGGTGATCAGAATGAAAGTTACCTGCGAAATGCCCCGGCTGCGCGCCTGACGCGCCAGCTCCAGGCCCTCCTGCAGCGCCGAGGCCAGCGGCGTGCCGCCGCCGGTGGGCAGCACATCAAGCTCGCGCTTGGCCCGGTCCACGCTTTGCGAGGCCGGCAGCAGCACCTCTGCCCGCTGGCCGCGAAAGGCGACCAGCGCAACCTGGTCGCGATGGATATAGGCGTTCTGCAACAGGCTGGCCACCGCACCCTTGGCCTGGCGCATGCGGTTGAGCGCCATGGAGCCGGAGGCATCGACCAGAAACACGAACAAGGTGCCGGACTTGTCCCGATACTGGCGGATGCGCAGATCCTCGCTGCGAATCATGAGGCCATCCCGCAGCACACGGCCACGTGCAGCGGCATCGGCCCTGCGGCTGTCCTGCCATGGCGCGGCGGCCAGCAATGTCGGGATCAGGGCGATGCGACCCTCGCGCGGCGCGCCGGGACGGGCCCTGACGAAGCGGCCGCGTCGGTTGTTCAGGGCCTCGCCCCGGCTGCCGGCGCGGCTGCGGGCGCGCTGGGCAACCGACACCGAGAGCAGGTCCTCCGGCACTTCGGTGGCTTCCGCCTCCAGCAGAAGATCCTCCAGCAGATCGGGGGGACCGAGGTTTTCCGGCGCGTCGGACCCTTCGTCCGGCGGTTCGTCCAGGTCTGGCTGGGTGGGCTGATCGGCAGCATGATCCTGGCTGCCGGAAGCTTCCTCGGTTGGCGCTTCGTCGGATGAGTCGGCGCTCTCCTGTGCTGGCAGGGGCTCCGGCGGCGCGGACTCCTCGCGCTCGGGCATGCAGGTCGCCCGCGGCATCAGAACCAGCTTGATTGCTGTCTCCAGATCCTGTTGGCCGACCTCAGCCCGCCCGGCCAGAGCAGCCGAGGCCCTGGCGGCCCTGGCGGCAAAGACATCGGCGCGGTTGCCCTCCACGCCCAAGGCCATTGCGGTTGCCGCCAGGCCCTGCAGCTGCTCGTCGCTCAGCTCAACCACCGACAAGCGCCCGCGCGCCTCGGCCAACTGCTCGCGCAGCAGGGCCAGCGCAGAATTCATGCCGCTCTGCTCACGGCTGGCTGATGCGGCGCCCCGCGCTGCAGCAGCCAGCACGGTTTCGACAATCTCCCGTCGTGCCTGCCACTGGCCCTGCACCGCCAGCGGCACGATCAGGCCGATGCGATCGAGCAAGCCCATGCGCACCTCGCCATCACCCGGATCCCAGGTGCCAAGCAGCATGAACTGCGCCGGATGCCGCTCGCTCAAGCCCTCGCGCTCGACCAGCACCTCGCCGCGCGAGAGCACATCGACGACCTGCGTTACCGCACCGGCGTCCAGCAGGTTGATGGCATCGATGTAGAGCACGCCGCCGTGGGCCTGGGCCAGCAGCCCGCGCTGAACCACGCGCTCACCCGAGGCCAGCGTGGCCTCCAGATCGATCCCGCCGATCAGGCGGTCTTCAGTAACGTTCAGCGGCAGTTCGACAAACGGGGTATCGGGCGGCAGCAGGTCGGCAAAGGCGCGCGCCAGGGTCGATTTGCCCGAGCCGACTGCGGCCGGCAGCGCCACGCCGCCGAGCGCCGGATCAACGACAAGCATCAGCATGGCCTGGCGCGCCAGGTCCATGCCGACGATCTCGGGGAAGCGCAGCATTACTCTTCCGGGTTTTCTCCGAACACCCGGGCCAGTTCGCGTTCGATCTTCTCGCCGGCGTCCAGGGTTTCCAGCGGATCTTTGCGCAGTCGATGGCGCAGCGCCAGACCAACGACAACACGCACGTGCTCGCGGGTCACCGTTTTGTCTCCCTGCAGCGCGGCATAGGCTTGGGCACTGCGGGTAATGGTCAACTCGCCGCGGTGGCCGTCGATATCCAGCTGCATGCACAGGCGGGCGATATCAATCAGCAGGTCTTCTGGCAGCTCAACGTCAGGCAGCAGTTCCCGGGCCGACACGATCTTGCGCTGCAGGGCGCGCTGCTTGCGCCTCCAGCGCTTGAAAAAGGCCTTGGGGTCGTCATCAAACGCGCGGCGTCGGCGCACGATTTCGACCCGCGCGTCCAGATCGTTGATGGTCAGGATGCGCGCGTACAGGCCAAACCGGTCGAGCAACTGCGGGCGCAGTTCGCCCTCTTCCGGATTGCCCGAACCAACCAGCACGAAGCGCGCCGGATGGCGCACGCTGATGCCTTCGCGCTCGACCACGTTGCGCCCGCTGGCAGCAACGTCCAGCAGCACGTCGACCAGGTGATCGTCGAGCAGGTTGACCTCGTCAATGTAGAGAAACCCGCGGTTGGCCTGGGCCAGCAGGCCCGGCTCGAAGGACTTGACGCCTTGCGTGAGCGCCTGTTCAATGTCGATGGTGCCGCAGACCCGGTCTTCGGTGGCGCCCAGCGGCAGGTCCACTACCGGGACAGGAAAAGTCTCGGTGTCGACTTCTTCGGCTTTCATCAGCCGACGCCCGACGCGCGGCCGTTCCGCGGCGAGATAGTCGGCAACCGAGCGATTGTAGGGATCATCCGGCACGCGCTCGATCGAGGGCAGCACCTCTGCCAGCGCACGCACAATCGTGCTCTTGCCGGTGCCGCGATGCCCCATCACCAGCACACCGCCAATGCCGGGGTCGATGACGTTGAGAATGAGCGCCAGCTTCATCTCCTCCTGCCCGACCATGGCGGCGAAGGGAAAAGAGTGATGATGCCCGGTGCGTTTCACGGTCAACGGACCTCTGCGCCGCCGGAATCCCAGCGCGGGTCATGCGCGGCTTCGACCCGGTCATTGGCCAGGTCCCACATCACGCCGTGCATGTTGCCCCAGGTGCGCGCACGTACGGTGACCTCATGGCCCAGCGCCTCGAGTTCGGCAATTTCCTCATCACTCAGAAAACCCCGCTCCAGCGAGATTTCGTCCGGCAGGTACTGGTGATGAAAGCGCGGCAGCGAGACCCAGGACGCCGGACCATTGCCCTCGACAAAATCCAGAATCCCCAGCAGCACCATGGTGATGATGCGCGAACCGCCGGGTGTGCCCAGCACCGCCACGCGGTCAGGCGACTTGACGATGGTCGGACTCATGGAAGAGAGCATGCGCTTGCCCGGCTCGATGGCGTTGGCGTCGAACCCGATCAGGCCATATTCGTTGGGCACACCCGGCGCGGCCGAGAAATCATCCATTTCGTTGTTCAACAAGACGCCCGTGCCCGGCGGCACGAACGCCGCGCCGTACGGCAGATTGATGGTCAGGGTGCCGGAGACAAGATTGCCGTCGGCATCCATCAGGGAGAAGTGGGTGGTGTTGTCGCTTTCCGGCAGCAGGGACGGATCTGCTGCCAGCGACGACGATGGCGTGGCCTGATCCA
>SKIE01000275.1 GCA_007116585.1 Wenzhouxiangella sp.
ACTCGCCGCCGTCGATGGCGGCAATCGCTTTCTCGTGCGAGCGAAACGCGAACTGGTCCTGATCCTCGCGGCTGACGCTCCATTTCTGCGCCACTTTTTCGGCGGTGATGCCCATGCCGTAGGCAATGGCCACGTTTTCATCATCGAACACGCGCGGGTTCATGGCCACCTTGTGGCCCATCATCGGCACCATGGTCATGGTTTCGGTACCGGCGGCAATCATCACGTCGGCCTCGCCGAGTCGAATCCGGTCTGCGGCCATGGCAATGGTCTGCAGTCCGGAAGAGCAGAAGCGGTTGACCGTCACGCCGGGCACGTTGTCGGGCAGGCCGGCCAGCAGGGCGCCGATACGGGCCACGTTCATGCCCTGTTCGGCCTCCGGCATGGCGCAGCCGACGATGACATCCTCGACCCGTGCCGGATCCAGGCCCGGCACTTCGTCGACGGCGTGGCGCAGCGCGTGGGCCAGCAGATCGTCCGGGCGGACGTTACGAAAACCGCCCTTGAACGCCCGGGCAACCGGGGTGCGGACGGCGGAAACGATATAGGCGTCACTCATTTTTCAGGGTCCTTGAAAAGTTTGAAATCTTTCGGTTTACGGGTTCCGGTTTACGCTTTACGCGAGGGTTACCTCGCTTAAGCCGTAAACCGTTAAGCGGAAACCGATCAGTTCCTCAACGGCTTGCCGGTCTTCAGCATGTGCCCGATGCGCTCCTGCGTCTTCGGCATCGCGCACAGCGCCAGGAAATGCTCGCGCTCAAGATGATGAATCCACTGCTCGTTGACCGGCGTGCCGCGATCGATCGCGCCGCCGCAGAGGGCAGTGGCGATGCGCGAGCCGATTTCGTAATCGTGTTCGGAAATGAAATGGCCTTCGAGCATGTTGACCAGCAGCATCTTCAGGGTGGCAATGCCGACATCGCCGGCGGCCGGAATCCTGCGATCGGCCAGCGGTGGACGATAGCCGGAAGCGGCCAGCGCGCGGACCTGACCGTGAGCGGCGTGCAGAAGCTCCTGTTCGTGCAGCACGATCAGGTCTTCCGGACGCAGGTAGCCCATCTCTTTGGCTTCCATGGCCGAGCCGGCCACCTGGCCCATGGCAATCTGCTTGTAGCGCTTCTCCATCAGCGGCCAGGTGTCGCCAGCCGCAACATCGGCGTTGATCTGCAGCGCCAGCGTGGCCAGTCCGCCACCGGCCGGCAGCAGTCCGACGCCGGCCTCCACCAGGCCCATGTAGCTTTCCAGGTGGGCGACACGGCGGCTGGCGTGCATGGCCAGTTCCAGCCCGCCGCCCAGCGCCAGCCCTCGAACGGCCGCCACCGACGGGACGCCGGAGTAGCGCAGGCGCAGATTGACCGCCTGGAAGCCTTCCACCAGTGTGCGGACGCTGTCGTAATCGCCGCGCTGAATGGCTTCGGCCGCGGCTTTCAGGTTGGCGCCGGCTGAAAACGGCCCCTTGGGCTGCCACAGCACGAGGCCTTCGAAATCGGCTTCGGCACGGTCCAGAGCGGCGTTCAAGCCGTCCACGGCGCTGTTGTCGATCACCCCCATCTTGGTTTTCAGGCTGGCGATGAGCACGTCGTCATGCAGGGTCCACAGGCGAATGCCGTCGGTCTCGTCGACGGTCTGGCCGTCGTGCGAGGCCTCGCCGATCAGCCGCACCGGCTGATACTGGCGCTGGTAGACCGGCAGGTCCGGACGCGGAGAGACCTGGGCATCTGCCGCAGACCACGAACCGCCGGGGCCGTGCGCGCCTTCGACTTCGTCAACCCACTTGGGCAGATGAGCCTTGACGCCGGTGCTTTCGGCGTCGATGTCGGCCTGGATCAGGTCGGCAATGGTCTTCCAGCCAGCTGCCTGCCACTGTTCGAAGGGGCCCAACTTCCAGCCATAGCCCCAGCGCATGGCCAGGTCGATCTCGCGCGCCGATTCGGCAATCTCGCCCAGGTGATAGGCGCAGTAGTGGAACAGATCGCGATGGATCGCCCACAGGAACTCCGTTTCCGGGTATTCGCACTTGGCCAGCTCGGCCAGCTTCTCGCCGGGGTTCCGGATCGCCAGGATGGCCTTGACTTCATCGCGCACGCTGTAGTCGGTGGCTCGGTAATCGCCGCTGGCCGGATCAAATACCTTGATTTCCTTGCCTTCCTTGCGGAAGACACCGGCACCGGCCTTCTGGCCGATGGCGCCGGCGTCGATCAGCTGACCCAGCCACTCGGGCGCCTGGAACAGGTGATGCCAGGGGTCGTCTGCCAGCTTGGCGTCCATGGTGCGGATCACGTTCGCCATGGTGTCCAGGCCGACCACGTCGGCCAGCCGGAATGTGGCGCTCTTGGGCCGGCCAATGGCCGGGCCGGTCAGGGCATCGACGGTATCGAAACTCAGGCCCAGGCGCTGTGCATGGTGCATGGTCGACCACATGGTGAACACACCGACGCGGTTGGCGATGAAGTTGGCCGTGTCGCGGCAGCGCACCACACCCTTGCCCAGGTTGCGGGTCAGGAAGTCTTCCAGCAGGTCCAGCACCTTGCCGTCGGTGCCCGGGTGCGGAATCAGTTCAACCAGGTGCATGTAGCGCGGTGGGTTGAAAAAATGCACTCCGCAGAAGCGATCCTTGAGTGCATCGGGCACCACGCCGGCCAGTTCGGTGATCGACAGGCCCGAGGTGTTGGTGACGAAAAACGCGTCGGCATGAATATGCGGGCCGATATTTTCGTACAGCGACTTCTTGATGTCCATGCGCTCGACGATGGCTTCGATGATGAAGTCGCACTGCTTGAGCTGCTCGAGGTCGTCCTCGAAGTTGCGCGGCGTGATGAACTGGGCCAGATCCTTGCTGGCAAAAGGCGCCGGCTTGAGCTTGGCCATGTTCTGAATGGCGTCGGCGGCAATCTTCGAGCGCTGCTTGCCTTCGGACGGCAGATCATAGAGATCGACCGGAATGCCGGCCGCGGTCAGGTGGGCGGCAATCTGCGCGCCCATGACGCCGGCGCCGAGCACCGCCGCCCGGCGGACCAGAAGTTTATGTGCGGTCATGTTGTGTCCTTACAAAATGGTTGCGTGTTTGATGATTCAGTGTTCAGCTCAACCGGCGGCAGCCAGCTTGGGCGCGTCGTGGCGCGTGGTTCCCAGTTCCTCCGGAGTGAATTCGTCGACCGCAATCACGCGCGCCGACAACTCCTGGGCGCGGATCAGATCGGCGGCCTGCTCTTCGGTGATCACGCCGGCTTCGACGGCCCGGGCGGTGACCTCGTGCACGTTGCCCGGGTTGGGCACCACCTTGAGCGCATTGCGCAGCGCATGCTCGGCCGGTTCGGCCTTGAGCACCGCATCGAAGGCCTTCAGCACGATGCCGGTGCCGTCTTCTTCGCTTGAGACGAAGGCACCATGGATAAGGCGGTCGCGGGTCGGTGTCCTGGCCAACAGCTGCCGGGCGATGGTCTTGCCGGTGCGATCGTCAGCCGGGGTGTTGCGCCGCCCCAGCGGGAAGTTGATCAAGCGCAGCACCGGGCCGAGCGCCGGGATCGGGAAGTTGCGGTAGACGCCGTAGAGCGCGTCCTCGACCTGATTGAGTGAATCCTGTACGGCAAAGCGCAGCACGGCCAGGTCTTCCTGCGGCTGCCCGTCGTCTTCGAAGCGACGCAGGGCGGCCGAGGCCAGGTACAAGTGGGCGAGGGCATCGGCAAAGCGGCCCGAGAGCTTTTCGGCGAACTTGAACTTGCCGCCAAGGATCAGCAGGCTCAGATCCGCGGTAAAGGTGAATGCCGCGCTGAGCCGGTTGATCTGGCGGTAGTAGCGCGCCGTCGGCCCGGTGACCGGGCTGTTGCTGAAACGGGCGCCGGTCAGCGCCAGCACCGGTGAGCGCACCGCGTTGGAAATCAGGAACCCGACGTGGGCCCACAGCGCCTTGTCGAAGGCCGGCAGGTCGCTTTCGGCCGCTGCCGTCATTTCCTTGAGCAGGTAGGGGTGGCAGCGGATGGCGCCCTGGCCGAAGACGATCATGGAGCGGGTGAGGATGTTGGCGCCCTCGACCGTGATCGATACCGGCAGCGCCTGGTAGCCAAGCGACAGGTAGTTGCCCGGGCCTTCGACCACGGCCTTGCCGCCGTGTACGTCCA
>SKIE01000223.1 GCA_007116585.1 Wenzhouxiangella sp.
GAGGCCATGCAGCGGATTGCGGCGGCCGAAGTGCCGTTTGCTTCGCGCGGTGATGACAGCGGGACGCATCGGGCTGAGTTGCGCCTGTGGCAGGACGCGGGTATTGCGCCGACCGGGCGCTGGTACCGGGAACTGGGCAGCGGCATGGGGCCGACATTGAACACCGCTGCCGGGATGGACGCCTACGTCGTTTCTGATCGCGCCACCTGGCTGACTTTCGCCAACCGACAGAATCTGACACTTTTGTTCGAGGGAGACGAGGCGTTGTTCAACCAGTACGGCAGCGTCCTGCTCAACCCGGAGCGGCATCCGCACCTGAAACAGGATCTTGCCCGGCAGTGGCATGAATGGCTGGTTTCGGAGCAGGGCCAGGACGCAATCGCCAGCTACGAGATCAACGGCCAAGCGCTGTTTTTCCCCAATGCCGATCGGGCTGCTGCTTCAATCCAGCGCTGATGCGCTCTTGTCCGGGACGTCAAACGCCTCCCGCACCCAGGCCAGATACTGCTGATTGGTCGAGACCACCTTGCCCGGCGAGTCCGACAGCTTGACCACCGGCTGGCCGTTGCACTCGGTCATCTTGATGACAATATTGATTGGAGCAATGCCCGTGTCGTGGGTCAGGTTGGTGCCGATACCAAAGGTGACGTTGGTTTCATCGCGGAAGCGCCGCCAGATCTCGGCCGCGGCCGGGATGTTGAGCGAGTCGGAAAAGATCAGGTTGCGGGCCTTGGGGTCAATGCGGTTGCGCCGGTAGTGTTCGATCATGGCCTCGGCCCAGATGAACGGATCACCTGAATCCTGGCGCGCGCCGTCGAAGAGCTTGCAGAAGTACAGATCGAAATCGCGCAGGAAGGCATTCAGGCTGTAGGTATCGGACAGCGCGATACCGAGATCGCCTCGGTATTCGCGCGCCCAGACTTCAAAGGCGAAGCGCTGCGTTTCGGCCAGCCGCGGCCCCAGCGCCTGACAGGCCTGGATGAACTCGTGCGCCATGGTGCCGATCGGGACCAGGCCCAGGTGTCGGGCGAGATCCACGTTGCTGCTGCCGCGCAGCGACCCCGGTATTTCGCGGGTCAGGGTCTGCACGACCTCTTCGTGCCAAGCCCGCGAATACCGGCGGCGTGTGCCGAAGTCGGCGAAGATGAATTCATCCGGGCGGTCCAGCGCCCGAACCTGTTCAATTTTTTCGGCCAGCCGGCGGCGGCCTTCATCCAGCGTGTGATCGGGATGGGCTTGCCGTGCCCACAGCTCGCTGATGATGGCCAGCAGCGGCACCTCGAACAGAATGGTGTGCAGCCAGGGTCCACGAATCACCAGGCTCAAGTTGTCGTCCGCTTCGCCGACCTCGATAAAGCGCGACTGCAGCCGAAACAGGCGCAGGAATTCGATGAAGTCTGGCTTGAGATAGCGCAGGCTGCTCAGGTAATTCAGTTCTTCCGGGGCCAGGGTCAAGCTGCACAACTGTTCAATCTCGCGTTCAAGATCGGCCTTGAGCGGCCGCAGATCAATGCCTTCGCTGCGACAGCGGAAGCGGTACTCTACTTCCGCCCCAGGAAACTGGTGCAGCACGGCCTGCATCATCGAGAACTTGTAGATGTCGGTGTCGAGCAGTGATCGAATGCTCATGGTCTTGATCTCCGCGCGGCAAATTCGATGCCGGATCATATCGTGGTGAGATGAGCGGGGCCGACTGTGCCGTGTTGCTCGGAGCTCAGCCTGCGTGTATTGGCGCGACGAGCCGGGCGCCGACGAACTCTGATCACTCGAACCTGAGCGCCCGGAAACCAACGCAGACATCCTTGTAAATCATGGAATGTAGTTCCATAATTGCAAGGATGAAAAGTCGCCGGATGTTCGCCAGCCTGACGCAACGATTGTCGGAAGTGCCGGCGGTGGTGCTGCTCGGGCCACGCCAGGTGGGCAAGACCACTACCGCGCTGGAGTTGGCGTCCACGCACGAGGCCTTGTACCTTGATCTCGAATCGGAACAGGATCGGGCCCGGCTGGCCGAGCCGGAGCTCTACCTGTCGGAACACCTCGACAAGCTGGTCATCCTCGACGAAATTCATCGCGCCCCCGGATTGTTTCCGGTGCTGCGAGGCCTGATTGATCGAGCAAGACGGGAGGGCCGCCGGAGCGGCATGTTTCTTTTACTCGGTTCGGCCGCGCTCGAGTTGTTGCGACAATCCGGAGAAACCCTGGCCGGCCGAGTGAGCTACCTTGAGCTCAGCCCCTTTGATGTCCTCGAAATCGAAGACAGCCGGGCCGCGCGAAACCGACTATGGTTGCGCGGCGGCTTTCCCGACAGCTACCTAGCCGATAGCGATGGACAGAGCCTGCGCTGGAGACTGGATTTCATCCGAGCCTACCTTGAGCGAGATATTCCCCAGTTCGGACCTCGCATTGCGGCCGACCGCCTGCGCTGCCTGTGGACAATGCTTGCTCATCATCAGGGCGGTATGCTCAACGTCGCCCAACTGGCGCGCAACCTTGGTGTTGACGTCAAGACGGCTGGAGGCTATGTCGACCTGCTGATTGATCTGTTGCTGCTGCGCCGCCTTCCCGCCTGGCACGCCAATGTCGGCAAGCGGTTGGTCAAATCGCCCAAAGTCTATATTCGCGACAGCGGTATCACGCATGGGTTGCTTAACCTGGGTGATACCGATGCGCTGCTGTCGCATCCGGTGGTGGGTGCCAGTTGGGAGGGTTTCGTGATCGAACAAATGCTGGCTGTGCTTCCTGATGGTGTTGAGGGCTACTTCTATCGAACCAGCGGCGGCGCCGAAATTGACCTGTTGCTGAACTTTCCGGATCGCCCGCCCTGGGCCGTCGAAATCAAGCGCAGTCTGTCGCCAAAAGTGGACAGAGGATTTCATGTCGCCTGTGACGACCTTGAACCTGAACGCCGATTGGTGGTGTATCCGGGTGATGAAGCATATCCCGTCAGCGCCAAGATTCAGGCCATGCCGCTGCGGCAGGTTGTCAACGAACTTTCCGCAACGGAGAGCTGATTACTCGAACCTGAGCGCCTCGATCGGATCGAGGCGAGAGGCCCGGCGGGCCGGGTAGTAGCCGAAAAAGACGGCAATGAACACTGCGATACCGACTGCGCCGGCCAGCGTCCACGGGTGAATCAGCACCGGAAAATCGCCCAGGTGCGAGGCCAGATAGGTGCCGCCCACACCGGCCAGCATGCCGATGATGCCACCGATGAGGCCCAGCAGCGTGGCCTCGACCAGGAATTGGGTCAGCACGTCTCGCCGCCGTGCGCCGACGGCGCGTCGCAGGCCGATCTCGCGGGTGCGTTCGGTGACCGAGACCAGCATGATGTTCATGATGCCGATACCGCCCACGACCAGCGAGGTGGCCGAGAATGCCGCCAGCAGGAACCCGAGCAGCGCCTGGGTCTCATTGCGTGCGCGGATGAACTCGGCAAAGTTGAACACGGCGAAGTCGTCCTCGGCGCCCGGACGCAGGTTGCGGCGCAGGCGCAAAATGTCCTCGACCTCGGCCTGCACCTGGAGCACGTCCAGATCATCCCAGACCTTGATCGTTATCGTTCCGGCGTTGTCGGGGACGCTGCCGCCGCCGCGGCTGATGCGAGAGCGAACCGCTTCCAGCGGCATCCAGATCACATCGTCCTGATCCTGGCCGAAGTTGTTGGCACCTTTTTCTTCGAGCACGCCGATGATGGTCACCGGCGTGCGGTTGATGCGGATGCGAGTCCCGATCGGATCCATGCCGTCGAACAACTCCCTGACCACGGTCTGGCCGACCAGGGCAACGGTGGAGCCGCCTCTGGCCTCGCCTTCGCTGAAGTTGCGGCCCTCGACGACCTCCCGGCTCTGGGTGATGGCGAAGTCCGGGCCCACGCCCTGGACCTGGGTCGGCCAGTTCCGCCCGCCGGCCACCAGCGTGACGTTCGACTGAATCCGGCCCGAAACGGCCTCGACCTGGTCTCTCAACTCGGCGATGGCTTCGACGTCGCGATCAGTCAGTGGCCGCGCCGTGCCGGCGCCCTGGCGGCGTCCGCCAAAAAAGCTGGAGCCGGGACGTACCTGCAGCACGTGGGTGCCGAAGGCCTCGATCTGCTCCTGTAGCTGCTGGCCGGC
>SKIE01000166.1 GCA_007116585.1 Wenzhouxiangella sp.
CAGCTGCGGGCGGCGGTTACTATTAGCGATGAGGAAGTCGCTGAAGCGCCATTGATTTCGCGCCTGATCAAACCTTCCCATTAGTCCAATCTTTCCCAAGAGCAGCCCTGATTCCATGTCTCGCGCTATCGTTCTGGTTCTGGACTCGCTGGGCATCGGCGCCGCCACCGATGCCGAGCGCTTTGGGGATGTCGGTGCCGACACGCTGGGCCATATTGCGATGGCGCGCGGCGGCCTGGAGATTCCGAACCTGGCCGCGCTGGGGCTGGTCCATGCCCATCGGGCCAGCACGGGGCTGGATCTGCCTGAACTGCAGACACCGAGTTCGATCCGCGCCACCTACGGCTTCGCCCGCGAGCAGTCCACCGGCAAGGACACGCCGTCCGGCCACTGGGAAATCGCCGGCGTGCCGGTGCGCTTTGACTTCGGCTATTTCCGCGAACGCGAAAACAGCTTTCCACCGGAGCTGCTGACCGAGCTGATCGAGCGCGCCGACTTGCCCGGCGTTCTGGGCAACTGCCATGCCTCAGGCACCGAAATCATTGCCCGGCTTGGCTCAGAGCATGTCGCAACAGACCAGCCCATCGTCTATACCTCGGCCGATTCGGTATTCCAGATCGCAGCTCATGAAGAAAGCTTCGGCCTGGAGCGCCTGTATGAGCTCTGCCGCATCGCGCGTGAGCTGCTGATGCCTTACAACATCGGCCGCGTCATTGCCCGCCCCTTCATTGGCGATGCGCAGGCCGGGTTCGTGCGCACGGGCAATCGCAAGGACTATAGCCTCAAGCCCCCGGCGCCGACCATGCTCAACCGGGTGGTCGAGGCCGGCGGCGAAGTCCTGGCCGTGGGCAAGATCGCCGACATCTACGCCCACTCCGGCATCAGCCGCGAGATCAAGGCCGACGGCAATATGGCCCTGTTCGACGCGACTTTGGGCGCGCTGGATCAGGCCGGCGAGCGCAGCCTGGTGATGACCAACTTCGTCGATTTCGACATGCTCTATGGCCACCGCCGCGACCCGGAGGGCTATGCCGATGCACTGGAAGCCTTCGACCGCCGCCTGCCCGAACTGCTGGACACATTGCGGCCCGACGACCTGCTAATCCTGACCGCCGACCACGGCTGCGATCCAACCTTTACCGGCACAGAACACACACGCGAGCATGTGCCAATTCTGGCCCTCGGCGCTGGCCTCAAGCCGGGCTCAATCGGCGCGCGCGAGACCTTCGCCGATATCGGCCAGACCGTTGCCGAGCATCTGAATCTGCAATCACTGGCCGACGGCCGCAGCTTTCTGCACTGAATCGAGTTCCAACATGGCCACACTACACATCGAAGCCGCGCCCGGCGATATCGCCGACACCATCCTGCTGCCCGGCGACCCGCTGCGCGCAAAAGCCATCGCCGAGCGGTTTCTGGATGCCCCGCGCCAGTTCAACCGGGTGCGCAACATGCTCGGCTACACCGGCACTTTCCAGGGCCAGCCAATCTCGGTCATGGGCAGCGGCATGGGCATTCCTTCCATGTCGATTTACGCCCATGAACTGATCGGCCAGTACGGCGTCAGGCGCCTGGTACGGGTGGGTTCCTGCGGCGCGGTGGCCGACGGCGCTCAACTGCGCGATGTAGTGATCGGCCTGGGCGCCAGCACCGACTCAGGCGTCAACCGCAGCCGCTTTCTGGGCCATGACCTGGCCGCCATCGCTGACTTCGACCTGGTCCGACACGCCCACGCGGCAGCCCAGGCCAAGGGCATTCCCGTCCAGGTCGGCAACCTGTTTTCCGGCGATCTGTTCTACGCGCCCGATGAGCGCTATATCGACCTGCTGCGGCGCTATCGCTTCGTCGGCGTGGAGATGGAAGCCGCCGGGCTATACGGCGTGGCGACCGAACTCGGCGCGCGGGCGCTGGCCATCTGCACAGTGGCCAATCACATCGTGACCGGCGAGACCCTGACCAGTACCGACAGCGAGCAGAGCTTTCATGAAATGATCGAGATCGCCCTGGACGCCCTGACTCGCGACGAGGCCGAACATGAATGAGCCATCCCCCGATACGGTTCTCAGCAGCATCCCGTCGGAATGGCTGGAGCGCCTGCTGACCGTGCGCCGGAACGCCTACGTCCCCTACTCTGCCCATCCGGTCGCGGCCTTGCTTGTCACTGACTCCGGTGAGGTGTTCTGCGCCTGCAACGTCGAAAGCGCACACTACAAGTCCGTCTGCGCCGAAGCCGGCGCGATCAGCGCCATGGTCAGCGCCGGCCATATCCGCATCCGCGAGGTCTGGGTGCTTGGACCAGGCCCCGCCCACTGCCCGCCCTGCGGCGACTGCCGCCAGCGCATTCACGAATTTGCCGACGCACATACCCGCATCTACCTGATCGACAGCAGCGGGAGAGTGCTCAGGCACTACAGCCTGCCTGAACTGCTGCCGGCGGCCTTTGATACGCCTCACTGATTCCAGCAGCGGCGGTCAGTTGCGCTTGATCGACTGGTAGATCTGTTCCTGGTCATCCAGATCAAGGTCAGGCAAGGCCTGACCGCGAGCGGCGGCCTCTGCCTCCATCGCCCGAAAGCGCTGCTCGAACTTGCGGTTGCTGCCTCTCAACGCCATCCCGGGATCGACGTCGAGTTTGCGGGCGAGATTGGTCAGGGCGAAAAACAGGTCGCCGACTTCTTCTTCGATATTCGCCCGGTCGTTGTTGGCGATGGCCGCTTTCAATTCGTCGGCTTCCTCAGTGAGCTTGTCGAAGATGGGCTCGATGGCCGACCAGTCAAAGCCCACTCTGGCGGCGCGCTTTTGCAGTTTGACCGCGCGCTGCAGGGCGCCGAGCCCCCTGGAGACCCCGGCCAGGGCGCTGGTATCGGTCTGCCCCTTGGCGGCGCGCTCCTCGGCTTTCAGCTTTTCCCAGTTAGCGGTTTGTGTTTCGGCATCAGCAATCTGCTGATCGCCAAACACGTGAGGATGGCGGCGGATCATTTTGTCGTTGATGGCCTCGACCACGTCGGCAAAGGCAAAAGCGCCGGCCTCTTCGGCCATGCGCGCATGAAACACGACCTGAAACAGCAGGTCTCCCAACTCGTCCTTGAGTTCCGGCAGATCGTTGTGGGCGATCGCTTCGGCCACCTCGTGGGCTTCTTCGATCGTGTGCGGGGCGATGGTGGCAAAGGTCTGCTCGATGTCCCAGGGGCAGCCGCTGTCAGGGTCGCGCAGGCGCGCCATGATGGCGAGCAGATCATCAATGCGATGGGATGACATACGGGAACGTCTCCGGTTGGCAGCGCCGGCCCTGGGAAACGGTTTCCTAGCGCGGCGGCAAGTGAATCACGATGGCAGCACCGCCTAGTGTAGACGAGCGCCCGACCTCGATTCGCCCGCCGTGGGCCTCGGCCAGCTGGCGAGCGATAGCCAGTCCCAAGCCCTGGCCCTCGGCCCGCTCATCGCCTCGCACGCCGCGCTCAAGCAGTTGCTCGAACCTGGCGGAATCGAGCCCTGGGCCGTTGTCTTCGACGCGAATTTCGGCGCCCGGCTCGCGCTCCCCACCAGGACCGGCGCGGACTTCGGCCCGAATGCGACCGCGGCCGTACTTCGCTGCGTTGTCGAGCAGGTTGCCGCACAGTTCCATCAAATCGCGCTCGTCGATACGAAACGTGGCTGCAGCATCACCTGCCGTTTCAATGACCACGCCCCGGTCGCGGTAAAGTCGTTCCAGCGAGTCTGCCAGGCGCTGCATCACCGGCAGCAACGCGATCGGCTGGTTGAGGGTGCGTCGGGCCGAGCGCGCCGCGCGCTCCAGCTGCCGCCGGATCAGATGCTCCATGCGGCCAAGCTCCTCGGCCAACTCGTCCTGCGAGACCTGGCCCTCTGAATCAATCCGGGCGCGCATGACGGCCAGCGGCGTTTTCAGCGCGTGGGCAAGATCAGCCAGCGCCTGCCGATACTGCCTGGCGTTGTCTCGTTCGCTGTTGAGCAGCGCGTTGAGGTTGGCTGTCAGGGGCTGGAGTTCGCGCGGGTACCGGCCGGTCAGACGCTCGCGCCTGCCCCCTTCAATGTCGCTGATCTCGCCGGCCACGCGTCGCAGCGGCCGCAGAAACAGAATCA
>SKIE01000163.1 GCA_007116585.1 Wenzhouxiangella sp.
CGCTGGCCGATCACCGGCCCCAGCCCCAGCGTCTTGACCCCGGCCGAAAAAGTCTCACCATCAGAATAGGTCAACGGATCGGCCAGCACGGCCAGATGCCCGCGGAAGGTCTGCTGCTGGTTCCAGAACGGCTCGCCAAAGGGACGCTGCCAGAACATCCAGGCCCGGCGCAGCAGTTTTTCGATGATCCAGCTGTCGATGTTGCCGCCGCGGTTGCGGCGCACGTCGATGATCAGGCCTTCGCGGTCGATATTGGCGTAGAACTCGCGCGCGAAGGTCGCGATGTCGTTGGAGCCCATGGCGTTCAGGTGCAGGTAGCCGATCCGGTCACCGGCCTGTTCTGCCACCCGCTCGCGCCGGCTCTGAATCCAGTCCTGATAGCGCAGCCTCCAGTCGCCGAAAGCGTGCACCGGCTCGACCACCGCACTGGCGCTGGCGCGGCCGCGCAGATAGTCCAGCCGCACCTGCTGGCCGGCCTGGTGATCCAGCCGGGCGGCAAGATCGGCCAGCGAACGCACCTCGCGGCCGTTGACCGCCGTAATTACATCACCGGTTTGCAGGCCGACCCCCGGCCGCGCCAGCGGCGAGCGCGCGCTGGGTAGCTCCGGGTCGCTGTGGTAGATACGATGGATTCGCAGACCGTCATCAACGGCTTCGAACTCCGCGCCGAGAAACGCCGGGGCGCCGGATTCCGGTTCGTCCGCATAGTCACCCCCGCGCACCTGAGAATGCAGCACGCCGAGCTCGGCCACCATCTGCCCGAGCAGATCATCGAGCTCACCGCGGTCGCCCACGCGCGAGGCCAGCGGCTCGTAGCGCTCCCGGATTGCGGCCCAGTCCTGCCCGCGCAGTTCGGGATCAAACAGGAAATCACGCTGCATACGCCAGGCATCGACAAACATCTGGCGCCATTCCTCGGCCGGGCGCACCGGCAGGCGCCAGTCGCCCAGTCGGACCTGATGCGGCGCCAGATCCCCCGGCGGACGCGCGCCGGCATCGACGATATACATCGGCCCGCTGCCGCTGCCGTACAGCAGCTTGCGCCGGTCAGCCGACAGCTCGAAGCGGCTGACGCCGGAGGCAAACGTTTCCAGGCTGGGCCGGTCCGGGCTGAAATCAATGGTCAGCATCTGGCTGCTGCCGTCATCACGGTCCAGCAGGTAAAGCCGGTCACGCGCCACGGCCAGCGAGGAATAGTTGCCGGGGCGGACGTCGACTTCGAACAGGCGCGTGTCCAGCCCGTCGAAGACCAGGGCTTGGGGTTCCTCATCGTCGCCGGGCGGTTCGGCACTCAGCTCGGTGCGCGGTGCCAGCGGAAACACATTGTCGGGCTGCAGCGCATAGGCATAAATCTGCGTGCGGCGGTCAAACATCGGGCCGAGATTGCGATCGCCCCAGGGGCTGCCCGGCGTTGCGCGGAAGTTGCGGTTGGACAGAAAGTACAGCCAGCGCCCGTCTGGACTGAACGCCGGGGAAAAGCTCTCGTAGCGGTCGCTGGTGATCACGTGCGCGCGGCCGTCCGGCACCTCGATCAGCACCAGCTGGCGGCGTTGCTGGGCAGTATCGGATCGCGTCACCGCCAGCACCCGGCTGTCCGGCGACCAGGCAATATCGCTGTAGCCGGCACCGTCGGAGTCTTCCAGCAGGCGGTTGCGGCCACGCTCCAGGTCCAGCAAATACAGGCGTCCCGGGCGGTCATCATGGGCAATCCAGCGGCCGTCGGGGGAGACGACCAGCTGATTGCGCTGGGTACCGCCGTCATCGGTCAGCGCCTCGCCGCTGCCGCTGCCGTCGGCCGGAAAACGCCAGATTTCCTGCTCGCCGGTGGCATCAACGATGGCATAAATCCAGTCACCGTCCGGACCGGCCACGGCCGAGCGCGCGCGGCTGCCTTCGGGCAGCGGCAGTTCGATGCGGCGCAGCCGATCCGTGCCGGCCAGCGCGACCTGGCCGCGGGCGGTGACGGCCACCCGCTCCGCGTCCGGATGCAGACGCACGTCTTCAAGGAACTCCAGCGGCTCGCTCAACCAGCGGGTCAGCCCGCGGGCGCGGTCGCTGGCCAGCTGTATGCTCAGCGGCTCATCAGCCGAAGAAGCGAGATCAAACACGCGCAGATCCGCGCCGTGCTGGTAGACAATGCGGCCGTCGGCCAGGCTGGGCGAGCGGACTTCGAAGTCTTCATGGAAGGTCAGCTGCACGGCCTCGCCCTGGTCCAGGTCGAGGCGCCACAGGTTGGCGGCCCCGCCGTTGGCGTCGCTCAGGACGTAGAGCTCGCCCTCCCACCACATCGGCCGCTCCAGGTTGCCGTCGAAATCCGGCAGCAGACGCTCGGCTTCGCTGTCGTTGTCGGGGTGGAAGCGCCACAGTTGCGCCATGGCGCCACCGCGGTACTCGCGCGCGTTGTCGGCGGTCAGGGCCAGGCCGAAGCGGGTGAAATAGATTGTGCCGTCATCGGCGAAAGCGGCCTCGCGGGCATCCATCAGCGGCAGCTCGCGCACGGCGAGGGTGTCCGGATCAACCGCGCGCAGCACGGTGAACCAGGCCGGCCCCGGCACGGTGTTGGTGGCGTACAGCACCTCACCGGCCGGCGTCCAGCCCTGAACGCGGATCTGGCCGCTTTCAAAGGTCAGCCGCCGGGGCTCACCGCCGCTGGCCGGCATGACGTAAGCCGCGCGACCGCCCCCATAGCTCGCGCTGAAGGCCAGCCACTGACCGTCCGGCGACAGCGCCGGCTCGCGCTTGGGCTCGGGGTGGTTGGTCAGGCGCGCGGCCGTGCCGCCGTCGGGGCTGACCGTCCACAGGTCACTCTCAGACACAAACACGATACGGTCTGCGGCAGCGGCCGGCTGATGGTAGTAGCCGGAGACAGCGGCCAGCGCGGGCATGAACGGCAGCAGGCTCAAGGCCACAAAAATCGGAAACAGGCGGGAAAGCAGCATGCAGAGGTCTCGCAGAAAGATGAAAGAAACGCGGTTGCGAAGGATACACCGCGAAAGACGTAAAGCGTTCTCAGGTTCTGAGAAGCTGTACATTAGTATAGTCACCGAGCATCACCTGACGGACCATCACCATGCCCGACTCCCAAGCCCTGCAGCAATTGCTGAACCAGCGCAGCGACCTGTGGCGCGGACGACATCGGTCGGCCGCAGCCGTCACTTCCAGCGGCCGGGCCGACCTGGACCACTGGTTGCCCGACGGCGGCTGGCCACACGCCACCCTGACCGAACTGCTGCCGGAAACCTTCGGCAGCGGCGAGCTGGACATTCTCCTGCCGCTGCTGGCCGAGCAGACCCGCCAGGGACAGCCCGTCCTGCTCGTGGCACCACCGCTGGTGCCCTGCCCCCAGCGCCTGCATCGGGCCGGGCTGGCGCTGGACAGACTGATGGTCATCCGCGCACAAGCGGATGCACTGTGGGCCGCGGAGCAGGCGCTCAAAAGCGGGGTATGCGGCAGCATCGTGACCTGGCATCCGCACGGCCGGGTTGACGCAAGATCCATCCGGCGCCTGCAGCTGGCCGCCCGCGCCGGCGATGCGCCGGCGTTTCTGTGCTACCGCCCCGGCCAGCAGCCACCGCCGTCGCTCTCAGCGCTGCGCCTGGGCCTGGCACCCGGTCCGCGGCTGACGCTGCTGCGAGGAGGAAGCTCGGAGCGGACACTGCACCTGGGCCGGCCCAACGTGATTGCGCTGGCATCGGCCCGCGGTCGTTACAACAAACCTGCATGACGACACCATCCACGCTCTGGGCCGGTCTGCACTGTCCCGACCTGGCGCTCAGGGCCGTCTGGACAGACCGGGCAGAACACGGCGCGTTCGCAGTCCATGAGCAGCGCGGCGGCCAGGCCCGGATTGTCCAGGCCGACCGCACTGCACGACAGCACGGCGTCGTCCCACAGCTGCCCCTGCGCCAGGCGCTGGCCCTGCTGCCCACGCTGCAAAGTCGTCCACGGCAGGCCGTTATGGAGCAGTGCGCGCTGGAACAGATCGCCCTGGCCGCCTATGACCACAGCCACCAGGTGGTGCTGGCGCCGCCGGATACCGTGCTGCTGGAAGTCGGCGCCAGCCGGCGTCTGCGCGGCGGACTGCGCGCGCTCTACCGGC
>SKIE01000136.1 GCA_007116585.1 Wenzhouxiangella sp.
GATGTCGTTGACGCACATGGCGACCAGGTCTATCCCGATGGTGTCGTGCCGGCCCAGCTGGCGGGCCAGCAACAGCTTGGTGCCAACCCCGTCAGTGCCGGATACCAGCACCGGGTCGCGGTAGCGATCGCCTAGATGAAACAGGCCGCCAAATCCCCCAAGGCTGCCCATCACACCCGGTCGGTTGGTGGCCGCCACCAGCGGCTTGATCCGGTCAATCAGGGCGTTACCGGCGTCGATATCCACCCCGGCGTCGCGGTAGCTCAGACCCGTTGGTTTGGTGTCGCTCATTGGCATCATCCAGCAGACAGTTGTCGCCTCGCTATTGTGACCTATCGCCGGCGTGGCAGCAGGGGCGCTGTGGTATCTTTTCGCGACTTATGTCAGCGCGCCTGCAATTACTCCTAGTCATCGGACTGCTCCTGGTCGGCGCAGCAGGGTCTGCTGTCGGTGAGACTCTGTATCGTGGCGAAGTGCCGCTGGCCGCGGGCGAGCAAGGCGTTCCGGCCGAGGTGGCGCGCGCGCTGGACGAAGTCCTGCTGCGCCTGACCGGCGAAACTGATCGATCACTGGTTGAAAGCTTTGGGCTGTCGCAAGCCATGATCCGCCAGCTGGTGTTGAGTGAACAGCGGGTTCGGCGCCAGCGGCCCGGGCCTGAAGGCCAGGCGTCGGTCGAAGAGCTGCGCCTGCAGGTCGATTTTGACCCGCGCGGCGTGGATGCGCTGCTGGCCGACCGGAACGTGCCGCGTCTGGGCCGGGAGCGACCGTCGATCCTGCTGTGGCTGGCCAGCGAGGACGAGCTCGGTTCGGGTTTCGATGGTGGTCTGGCGCTGGAGGCGGAGATATCGGAGCAGGGGCGGCGCCTTGGGCTGGACATCATCCGGCCGCTGGGCGACCTGCAGGATCTGGCCGAAGTAGAGCTGATTGACATTCGCGGCGGCTTTCTCGACTCGGCCGAGCTCAGCCGGCAGCGATACGGCGCCGGCATGGTCGCCATGCTCGACCTGCGTCAGTCAGGCGAAGGCTGGGAAGGTCGCTGGTTCTGGCGCCTGGACGGCCTGGATACCGGGTTGCGCAGCCGGTCGGAGTCTCGCCGGCAGGTCGTGGCCGACGGCCTTGAGGGCTTGCTCACGGCGCTTGCCCAGCGTTTTGCCGTTCTGCCCGGTCTGGAGGGCGACGTGCGTCAGGTATTAGTCGAAGGCATTGAAGAAGAAGTGCAGTACGTCGAGGTGCTGCGCTACCTGGGTTCGCTCAGCGTGGTCGACGATGTGCGCGTGGTGGCCGCACGCGGCTACGAAGTCGACTTTGAACTGGATTTGGCCGGGCCGGGATTCGAAGACGCCCTGGCCATTGGCGGCGTGCTCGATGTGGTGGAGCGAGGCGCTGACGGCAGGCTGCGCGTGCGCCTGGCCCGGTGAACCTGCACTGGCTGCCTAATGCCCTGACGGTAGGCCGCATTCTTGCGGTCCCGCCGCTGGTTCTGCTGTTGCTGGCCGAAGCTTATCACTGGGCCCTGGCGGTTGCGGTGTTTGCCGGGCTGTCTGACTTGCTTGACGGCTGGCTGGCCCGGCGCTTTGATTGGCAGACCCGGTTTGGCAGCCTCGCAGACCCTGCTGCAGACAAGCTATTGATGATGGCTAGCTACCTGACCCTGGCCTGGTTGAGCTACCTGCCGTGGTGGCTGGTCGCCCTGGTAATCCTGCGCGACCTGGTGATCGTGATCGGCGGCTGGGTTTACCACCGCTGGTTCGAGCGCCTCGAAGCCCAGCCGACCCAGCTGTCGCGCTTCAACACCTTTGTTCAGGTGTTTCTGATGTGGTACGTGTTGATCTATCTGGCCGGCTTCCCGCTGCCGCCGGAAGGGCAGGTGGGCCTGGAATGGATGGTATTGGTGCTCGGCGTGGTCACGCTGGCACAGTATGTCTGGCTCTGGAGCCTGCGCGCAGCGGCGATCAGTCGAAAGCGCGGTCAACAGAGTTGAGCAACGGCACGGCAGCATGGCAAGCCCCCAGATTCCCCTGGCCCTGACGCCGCCCAGGCGCCCGGCATTCGACAATTTCATCGCCGGGCCCAATCAGGCCGTGGTCGATACGCTGGCCGCGGGGCTGGAACCGGGCCAGTGGTATTTCCTGGCCGGCCCGCCAGGCAGCGGCCGCAGCCACCTGCTCTCGGCAACGTTCAATGAGCTGATCCGTCGCGGTCAGGAAGTCCGCTTCGCAGCACTCGGTGCCGCACTCAGCTGGCCCTTGCTTGACCGGACAGATGGGGCATTTGTAGTGCTGGACGATATCGACGCCCTGGCTGGTGATGCCAACGGCGAGCGTTTGTTGTTCAATGCCCTGAACCGCTGGCGCGCGGCTCGCAGTGGCGTGATCATGAGCGGTGTGGGGCGTTCGGGGTTCGCCTTGCCCGATCTGGTATCGCGCTTGGGCGCGGCCGTGCGCCTGACCCTGAAGCCGCTGGATGAGGCCGAGTTGCTCACCCTGATCCAGCGTCTGGCCCAGGAGCATGAAGTGCTGCTCGGACGCGGCGCGGCCGACTACCTCGTCACCCGTGGCCCGCGCAGCCCGGCCGCCCAGGTAAGGCTGTTCGAACAACTGCTTGCGCGCGCGCTGAGCGAGCGGCGCACGCTGTCCATTCCGCTGGTTCGAGAGCAGTTGTCGGGCTGACTAAGAAGGAGCCAAGGCTCAGTAACTGTCCTGATGCACCCCGCGCATGGCTCTGCCGGAAGGATCGGCCATGGTTGCAAAGCCCTCGTCCCAGGCCAGGGCTTCGGGCGTGGAGCAGGCGATCGACGGACCGCCGGGGACGGTGGCAGTGGCGGCTGAAGACGGAAAGTGGCGCTCGAAGATGCGCCGATACAGGTACTGTTCCTTGGTGATCGGCGGGTTGAGCGGAAAGCGCTGAGCCGCTTCGGCCAGCTCGCGGTCGCTGACCTGGGCCTCGGCATGGTCTTTGAGTGCGTCAATCCAACCGTAGCCAACGCCGTCGGAGAACTGCTCTTTCTGCCGCCAAAGGATTTCGTCGGGCAGCAGCCCTTCGCCAGCCTGGCGCAGGATGCCCTTTTCCGGCTTGCCGGGGCCGGCCATCTTGGCGGCCGGATCCATGCGCATGGCCACTTCAAGAAACTCCAGATCCAGAAACGGTACGCGCGCTTCGACTCCCCAGGCGGCCATGGACTTGTTGGCGCGCAGGCAGTCGTAGAGGTGCAGCTTGTCAAGCTTGCGCACGGTTTCCTCGTGGAAAGCACGTGCATCCGGGGCTTTGTGGAAATACAGGTAGCCGCCGAAAATCTCGTCAGCACCTTCGCCGGACATGACCATCTTGATGCCCATGGCCTTGATGCGGCGGGCGAGCAGAAACATGGGCGTGGAGGCGCGGATCGTGGTCACATCGAAGGTTTCGATATGACGGATGACGTCTTCCAGTGCGTCCAGCCCTTCCTGAATGGTGTAGTGGAATTCGTGGTGGAGGGTGCCGATGGCCTTGGCCGCGATGCGGGCTGCGGCCAGATCGGGTGCGCCGTCCAGGCCGATGGCAAACGAGTGCAGCCGGGGCCACCAGGCCTGCTCGGTGTCGTCGGACTCGATTCGTTTGTCGGCATAGCGCTGAGCGATGGCGGCGACCAGCGAGGAGTCCAGCCCACCGGACAGCAGCACGCCATACGGCACGTCGCACATCAGCTGGCGGTGCACGGCCTGCTCCAGCGCGTCGCGCAACCGCGCGGGATCAGCCGCTTCCTTAGCGCCTTCGAACTCGCGCCAGGTGGGCTTGTACCAGCGTCGGATCACGCCTTCTTCAGAGTCGAGCAGGTGGCCCGGCGGGAAGGCCTGGACCTGACGGCACCAAGGCTCGATCGCCTTCATTTCGGACGCGACCCAGAGCTTGCCATCCTCGTCGCGCCCGTAGTACAGGGGCATGACGCCGATCGGGTCGCGCGCGATGAGGTAACGCCCGCGCGCCTCGTCCCACAGTACGAAGGCAAAGATTCCGTTGAGCTCGTTGAGAAACTCCGCGCCGTCACGTTCGTACAACGCCAGGATGACCTCGCAATCCGAGCCCGTCTGAAAGGCAAAGTCCGGGCAGGTTTCCCTGA
>SKIE01000204.1 GCA_007116585.1 Wenzhouxiangella sp.
GCGAGGCGGAGAAATTCGACGCACTCGCCGCGCGCTGGTGGGATCCGGAGGGCGACTTCCGACCCCTGCATGACCTGAACGGGCCACGGGTTGACTACATCGCCAACCGGGCCCGACTGGATGGCGCGCGCCTGCTTGACGTTGGCTGCGGTGGTGGCCTGCTGTGCGAGGCAGCCGCCCGGCGCGGCGCACGGGTCACGGGAATCGACATGGCCGCCCGACCGCTCGGTGTGGCTCGCCTGCACGCGACTGAGTGCAGCGTCGAGATTGACTATCAGCAAACAACCGCCGAGGAACTGGCTGAGCAGGCGCCGGACAGTTTCGACGTCGTCAGCTGTCTGGAAATGCTGGAGCATGTGCCCGATCCGCAAAGCACCGTGGCCGCCTGTGCAGCGCTGTGCAAGCCGGGCGGTAATCTGTTCTTCAGCACCATCAACCGCACGCCGCTGGCCTGGAGCCTGGCCATTGTCGGGGCCGAGTACGTGTTGCGTCTGCTGCCACGCGGCACGCATCGTTATGACCGGCTGATCCGCCCCGGTGAGCTGGCCCGGTCCATCCGCGCCAGCGGGCTTGACGTGGTCGACATCAGCGGGATGGACTACAACCCGTTTTCGCGCACTGTGCGTATCGGTGGGCGGCCGCGGGTCAACTATCTCGTCCACGCACGCAAGAACGCTTGAGCTTGGCGTGTTGAAGTCCAGAACGTTGCGGGCGGTCTTGTTCGACCTTGACGGGACATTGGTCGACAGCGCGCCGGATCTGTTCGCCGCGCTGGTGTCCTTGCGCGCAGCGCGCGCGCTGCCGGAACCTGACTATGCAACCGTGCGCGCATATGCCTCACGCGGCGCGCTGGGCATGATCGAGGCCGGCTTTGCCGACCACCCTGAACTGGATCGAAACCAGCTGCGCGACGAATTCCTCGATTTCTACGCTCAGCATCTCTGGGTCCGCTCCAGCCCATTCTCAGGCATTGAGCCATTGCTTGATGGCCTGGCCGAGCATGGGCTCGGTCTGGCCGTGGTGACCAACAAACTGGAGCGGTTTGCAGCGCCTCTGGTGGCAGCTGCAGGCTGGGCCGAGCGCTTTGCCTGTGTTATCGGGGGTGATTCGGCCGCGCGACCAAAACCGCATCCGGCGCCCGTGCTCGAGGCCTGTCGCCGCCTGGGCATTCACCCGGGGGATGCCTTGATGGTGGGAGACGATGCGCGCGATATCGAAGCGGGCCGCCTGGCCGGTGCGGCGACGGCAGCGGTGACCTGGGGCTATTTGCCGCCTGGCGAAGAGCCTGCTTCGTGGGGTGCGGATGGCGTGCTTGATGATCCGATGGGTATTCTAGAAAAGTATTTTAATCAATGAATTACAAGGATTACCTGCAGCGAGTTCTTTTTGAAGACATCGACGCGCGCTGTGTCTTTGTGCGCCTCGAGAAGGTGCTCGAAGAGATTCGCGCCCGGGGGCAGTACGATGCGGCCGATGCCGGGCTGGTCGGTGAGGCGCTGCTGGTGGTGGCCTTGATGTCGAGCGGGCTGAAGTTCTCCGGCCGGATCAGTCTGCAGCTGCGGGGCTCGGGGCCTCTCCAGTTGCTACTCGCCGATTGCTCCGACAGCGGCGGCTTGCGCGGCATGCTGTCCTGGCGTGAAGATCTGGATCAGCGGCCGGATCATCAGGATCTGCGCGCCTGTGCCGGGCAGGACGCCGTGCTGACACTACTTCTGGATCCTTCTGATGGTGGCCAACGCTGGCAAGGCATTGTGCCGCTGGAGGCCGCCAGCCTGGGCGAGGCGGTGGCCGACTATTTCGAACGGTCAGAGCAGCTGTCCACCCGTTTCCGCCTGGCCGTTGATGGGCGCAGCGGTGCTGCCCTGATGCTGCAGCGAATGCCTGATCAAAAGGTGGACCATGAAGACTGGAACCGGCTGGAGTATCTGTTCGCCAGCACCCGCAAGGAGGAGTTGCTGCAGCTGGACGGAGAGACCTTGATGCGACGTCTGTTTCATGAGGAATCACGTCGGGTATTTCCGCCGCGGGAACTGGCCTTCGATTGCCCGTGCAGTCGCGAGCGGGTCAGCGAAGTGCTCTACAGTCTGGGCGAGGAGGAACTTCAGCAGATGGCCGCCGAACCGGAGGCGACCGAGGTGCGCTGCCAGTTCTGCAATCAGCGCTACCGGTTTGATGCCATGGATCTTCAGGCGCTGGCGAGCGGCGATCCTTCCACCGGCGGTCCCACCATCCACTGAGCGATGGATCATCTGCAGTGGTGCCGTGACCGACTGCTGGTGCCGGGCAACCCGCTAGCTGCCAGTCTGCTCTTCATTGCGCCCGAGGCGCGTGATCAGGTGCTTGCCGTGCGCACCGTGGTCAGTGAACTTGCCGGCCTGGCGCAGTCAGCGACCGATGAGTCAGTGACCAGCGCCAAGCTGGGCTGGTGGCGACAGGCGCTACTCGACGACGCGGCTCACCCGGCGCTGATAGCGCTGGACCACAGCGGTGCGGCCAGAAACGTGCCGCGAGAGGCCTTTATTCCGCTGCTCGACACCATCGGGCGTGATCTGGCGCGACCCAGATTCGAGCAGTTCGAGCAACTCCAGGCCCACTGTAGCGGGCTGGGTGGCGAAGCCGCCCGCCTGGAAGCCCTGCTGGATTGTCCCGACGGGGCAACGGCTGAGGCGGCGCGGAAAGTTGGTGCGGCCGGCTATCTGCTCAGGGTTGTGCGGGACCTGGGGCTGGATGCCCGGGCCGAGCGCTGGCTGGTCCCGCTGGATCTGCAGGCCCAGTTCCAGGTCGGGCGCAGTGATGCGGCTGAAGGGAAAGGTAGCCCTGGCTGGGACGGCCTGGTGCGCACGCTGGTCGAGCGGGCACTGCGCGCCGGGACGCCGGCGGCCGAGGAACTGGGCAGCAGGCACCAGCACTTGAGAATCTGTTGGGCGCTGGACCGGCGTCTAGCTGGACTGCTGGCACGGCGGCCCGGTCAGGTGCTGCAGCGCAGGCTGTTGCCCGGCCACTTCGGCAACGTCTGGACGGCCTGGCGGGCGGCCAGGAAGAGCGCTAAAGACTGATTCCCACGCCTACGCTGAAGCGGGTTCGGGACTGCCAGCTGCTGATATCGGCCGGCCACAGATGAATGCGTTCGCCGTCGATGACCGGCTGGTCAAGCATGAACTCATCTACCGCTACCGGCTCGATGCCAGCAACGGTGCCGAGCACGGTCACGTATCGCCCCCGGGCGTACTGGACCGGCTCCAGGAATCCGGGCTGACGCAGTACAAAGCGCACCCCCGGCTCGCGATCCACCCGCGGGCGATCACCGCGGTCCAGCGGATAGCTCACCATGTGAATTTCCGTGAAATCGGCCAGGTTGCGCACCGCGAGGATTCGGCCGCCCCAGATCACGCGGTCACCGATGTCGGATTGGCCATCCAGCACGTGCGCGGGTCCGTAATCCGCCACCTCGTCGCCGTCCACCGCGACCGGGCTGCTGGCACAGGCCGTGAGGAGACACAGCAGCACGGCGCCGATTAGCGCGGGCAGGAATCCTGAGTCAGTCATCGGCGCTGATCACTCCGGGCCCTTTGCCCGCGGTTTTTTCATAAACCCCCTGGCCAATCTTTCGGTACTGGGTAAACCCGGCTTTCTCGATGCTGGATGTCTTGAGCATATGGGCTTTGCCGCTGACCACATTCGGCGGTGAGATCACGCGCCGGATCGGGCCATCGCAAGCGGGGCAGCTGGTCATCACGGGATCGCTGAGCTTTTGCAGACTGGTGAAGCCGTCACCGCAATGAGCGCAGCCGGGAGACTCAGTGCTGATGTATTCGTAAAAGGGCATGCATGCGCTTTTGGTCAATTGGCGGCATGGTAGCCCATTCCGTGTCGTTGAATCTGCGACAATCCGAAAGCAGTCATTCGTTTATTCAGGTTTGCGCAATCCCTATGCAACAAGACTCTGGCCCGGTGTGGCTGATTACCGGTGCGGCTGGCACGCTGGGCAGTGAACTCGTCCGACGAGTGCTGGCCCACGGTCACGACTGTATTGCGCTGGACCGCAATGAACGCGGCCTCAATCGACTGCATGATGCGCTGGCGGTAGA
>SKIE01000162.1 GCA_007116585.1 Wenzhouxiangella sp.
ATGGGAGCAAACCAGTCGATATCGCCCTTGCCTTCGCAGGTCTGGATCTGATCGGCGCGCTGGAAAGTGTTGTTGATGCGCTTGACCACCGCCGGCACCGAGTCGGCCGGGTACAGCGACTGGTCGGGGTACATCTGACCGGCCAGGTTGGCATCAGCCGCGACCTGCCAGCCGGAGAGATAAATCGCTTTCAGTCCGGCACGGACCTGCTGCATGGCCTGGTTGCCGGTCAGGGCGCCCAGCGCATTAACGAAGTCCTCTTCATGCATGAGGCGCCAGAGTTTTTCCGCACCCATGCGGGCCAGGGTGTACTCGATCGTGACGCTGCCGCGCAGGCGCATCACCTCGGCGGCATCATACGGCCGTTCCACGCCCTTCCAGCGCGGGTTTTCCAGCCAGTCTTTTTCCATTTCGATGATGTTCTTCACATCGGTCATCGGTTTTTGCTCCCAGTTACTTAAGCCATCGTCAGGTAGGTCAAATCTCAGTCCAGCCGCGCGTAGCCCGGCAGGGTCAAGAAAGGTACAAAATCATTGTTTCGGGTTGCCTCGGCAATCAGATCGGCGGCAGCCTGATAGTGACCGGCCGCAAAGGCCTCGTCACCCACATCCTCGCGGATGGCGGCCAACTCTTCGCCCTGCCAGCCTTCGACCAGCGCCAGATCAACGTCCCTGCCGTCGTCGAGCTTGCCGGCAGGATGGCGAATCCACTGCCAGACCTGCGCGCGGGCAATCTCTGCCGTAGCTGCATCTTCCATCAGGTGGTTGATCGGCACACAGCCCTGCCCGCCCAACCAGGCCGCCATGTAACGGATAGCCACGTTCAGATTGCCGCGCAACCCGGCTTCGGTAATGCTGCCCTCGCAGGGCGTGATGAGATCTGCCGCGCTGACATCGACATCCTCCCGCAGCACGTGCAGCTGATTGGCATCTTCAATGTGGCGGTCAAAAATCTCCATCGCGATCGGAATCAGCCCCGGGTGCGCCACCCAGGTGCCGTCGTGGCCATTGCTGGCCTCGCGCTCCTTGTCTTCGCGCACGCGCTTGAGCGCCTCCTCATTGGCCGCCTCATCGCCCTTGATCGGAATCTGGGCGGCCATGCCACCCATGGCGAATGCGCCACGCCGGTGACAGGTCTGAATCAGCAGTTGGGAATAGGCACTCAGGAAGGGCACGCGCATCGTGACCTGCGCGCGATCAGGAAGCACTTTATCAGAATGTTTTTGGAAGCACTTGATATAACTGAAAATATAATCCCATCGACCGCAATTCAGCCCGACGATCCTGCTCTTCAGCGCATGCAGGATCTCGTGCATCTGGAAAACCGCCGGCAGGGTTTCGATCAGGACTGTAACCTTGATCGTGCCCGGCTCGAGTTCCAGCGATTTTTCGATATCCGTCAGCACCGCCTCCCAGAGCTCGGCCTCGCGCCAGTCTTCCAGCTTGGGCAGATACAGGTAAGGCCCGCTGCCCTGACGAATGAGGGCCTCTGCGTTGTTGAACAGATACACTGCGGCGTCGAAAATGCCGCCCGGCAGCGGCTTGCCGTCCACCAGCACGTGTTTTTCGTCCAGATGCCAACCACGCGGCCGCACGATCAGCACCGCGGGGTCGCCCTTGAGTTCGTAGTGTTTACCGTCCGCCTGGGTCAGTTCGATCGTGCGCCGAACGGCGTCATGCAGATTGACCTGCCCGTCAATCATGTTTGCCCAGGTCGGGGTCGAGGAGTCCTCGCAGTCGGCCATGAACACGCGTGCGCCGGAATTCAGCGCGTTGATGATCATTTTTCGGTCAACCGGCCCGGTAATTTCCACCCGACGATCTCGCAGATCCTGCGGAATCGGCGCGACCTGCCAGTCGCCCTCCCGGATTTCAGCAGTCGCGGGATCAAAGTCGGGCGTTTCACCCGCATTGAATTTCTCCTGCTGCTGCTCCCGGCGCGCCAGTGCTTCATCGACGCGCGAACGGTAGCGACGGCCGAGAGTCCCGAGCAGATTGAGCATGGCGCGCGGAAATAGCGGCTGGGCCGCCTCGGACAGTGGCGCAGTAACCTCCGGCGCAGGCGCATCAGCGCGCAGTTGTTCGGATGGGTGTTGTTGAGAGGGTTGATTCATCAATGATCCGTTCGCAAGCGTATGGATAGCCTTACGAGCCTAGGCCAAGGCTCTAGTATTTGGCAAATTAAATCTTTTAATCTATTTTAGCGGAAAAACAAATACTAGAGCACTGCATGTACAAGGGCAATCTTCTCAAGCATTTGCGGGCATTCATCCAGACCGCGCGGGCCGGCAGCGTGTCCGCTGCGGCAGAGCAGTTGTTTCTGAGTCAGCCGTCGGTCAGCCAGCAAATCCGAGCGCTCGAAGAGCAACTCGACCAAACCCTGTTCAGCCGCCATGGCCCCCGGCTACAGCTGACACCTGCCGGGAAAGCCCTGCTGGAAATGGCCCGCCCGCTGGTCAATCGTATCGACGCCCTTCCCGACGAGTTTGCCCGCCGCTACGGGTCGCTGGAAAGCGGCGAAATCCGGATCGCAGCCGGCGAGTCCACCATCATGCACCTGCTGCCGCCGCTGATGATGCGCTTTCGTCGACAACACCCCGGAATTTACGTGCATCTGCACAACGTCACCGGCGCCGACGGCCTCGGCATGATCCGGGAAGATCAGGTTGATTTCGCCGTGGGCTCGATACTGGACGTCCCGACCGATATTGACTACCAGCCCATCTACCACTTCAATCCGGTCTTGATCATGAGCCCGGAACATCCGCTGGCCCGCCGCCGTGACATCCGCCTGGCCGATATCAGCCCCCACGGACTCATCTTGCCGCCGCGACGCCTGACCACGTTCCAGATGGTCGACATGGTGTTTCGCAAGCACCACCTGCCCTATCGGGTCGCTTTGGAAGTCGGAGGCTGGGAAGTCATCAAGCGCTATGTCGCGCAAGGGATGGGCGTGTCCATCGTGACCAGCATCTGCATCACCGATGCCGACCGTCAAAGCCTGCTGGTGCGCGACATGAGCGAATTCTTCCCGCGCCGCTCTTACGGCGTTGTCATGCGGCGCGGCGCGTATCTCTCGCCACAGGCCGAGCGCTTCATCGACTTGATGAGCCCGGAATTGTTTCCGGAGTAGCCCCTTTTCTCAGGCCGGCATCACCCCCAATTCCCCTGCATGAACGCATCAAGTCCCGACATCATGGTGGCACTGTCCGGCGGCGTCGACTCCGCCACCACCGCGTGGCTGCTCCAGCGCGATGGGCAAGCCATCGCCGGCATGTTCATGAAAAACTGGGAGGAGGAAGACCCCGACAGCGGCTGCACCGCAGAAGCGGACGCCAACGATGCGCGTGCCGTTTGCCGGGCGCTCGATATCCCTTTCGTCGGACGCAACTTCTCCATGGAGTACTGGGAAGACGTATTCGAGAACTTCCTGGCCGAACTGGCCGCCGGTCGCACACCCAACCCGGACATCCTGTGCAACCGTGAGATCAAGTTCAAGGCGTTTGTCGAGCACGCACGGGATCTGGGCGCAGCCTGGATTGCGACCGGCCACTATGCCCGACGGCGAAAGACGGGCAACGGTCGGGTCGAACTGCTCAAGGGCCGGGATCCGGGAAAGGATCAGAGCTATTTTCTTTATGCTCTGACTCAGGAGCAGCTCACCCGAGCCCTGTTCCCTCTCGGCGAACTGACCAAAACGGAAGTTCGCGCAATGGCGGCGCGGGCGAAGCTACCGGTGGCTGACAAAAAAGACTCCACCGGCATCTGCTTTATCGGGGAGCGGAACTTTGATGCATTCATCGATCGCTATCTCCGCTCCGAGCCGGGCCACATTCGCGATATTGAAGGCGTCGTCATCGGGCGTCACGCCGGGCTGATTCACTATACGCTGGGTCAGCGCAAGGGCTTGGAGATCGGCGGTTTGAAGGGATTTGCCGAGGCGCCCTGGTACGTCGCGGCCAAGGATCTCCGGCGCAATGAGCTGTGTGCCGTGCAGGATTCCCTGCACCCCTGCCTGCTGTCTGATGAACTGACCGCAGGCCAGCTCAACTGGATCAGCGGAACGGCACCGACAGCCGGCTCGCGCC
>SKIE01000137.1 GCA_007116585.1 Wenzhouxiangella sp.
GAACATGATGCCGTCATTCGCTACACGGTCGAGCGGGCCGCCGGGCGGGTTCAGGTCTGGGCGGGCACTGGGTCCAACAACACCCGCCAGGCCATTCGAACCACGCTGGAGGCCCAGAAGTCCGGGGCCGATGGCGCCCTGATCGTCACCCCGTACTACAACAAGCCGTCACAAGCCGGGCTGGTGCGCTACTTTCGCGACATCAGTCAGGCCTGTGACTTACCCATCATGGTCTACAACATCAAGGGACGAACTGCGGTCAACGTGGAAACCGATACGCTGGCCGAGATCGCCAGCATTCCTTCGGTGGTTGCGGTCAAGGAAGCCTCGGGTGATCTTGGGCAAATGGCCGAAGTCCTGCAGAAGATCGTGCGCGGCACCGATCCGGATTTTGCGGTACTGTCCGGCGATGATGCATTGACACTGCCGTTGATGTCTATCGGCGGAATGGGCGTAGTCTCTGTAGCCTCCAACCTGATACCGGAACGGATGGTGGCGTTGGTCAAGGCCGCGCAGAGCGGCGACTACGACACCGCAAGAGAACTCTACTTCGAGCTGCTGCCGGTTTTCCAGGCCACTTTCATCGAAACCAACCCGGTCCCGATCAAGGCCGCGATGAATCTATGCGGCCTACCGGTTGGTGGGGTGCGTAGTCCGCTGGCTGCCCTGCAACCCGAAAGTCAGGAGCGCCTGGAGGAGATTCTGCGTCGCGCTGACCTGATTTAAGGCTTTCTGATTACGAACTGCTTGAGGCTGGGAGACTGGTCAGAGTGTCTTGTTTTGCAGGCCAGCGGTTCGTCGACCGCCTTTCAGGCGGTCGATTCCCTGCACGCGCTTAATCGGCGCTCCAGCCTGGCTTCTTTCGGCTTACGCCGAAAACCGCCAGGCCTGAGCTGCCGGCGCTGCTCGGTCCAGACGGGGTCCGCCGAACTCGCTCCACGCCCACAGGGCGCTCCGCTCAGACATGCGGCGGCCCTTTTCCGCCTGGCCCTGTGCGCTTCGGCTTCACCTAAAAGGCCTGCAAAACAAGACCCTCTGACCGATGGCTGAGTTTTCTGTGTAATCAGAAAGCCCTTCATCAGGATAGACTCGGAGGTACAGATCCTCAGTCGTCGATCGCCGCCTGTGCCGCAGCAAGACGCGCAATCGGGACGCGTGGCGCCGAGCAGGATACGTAATCAAGACCGATCTGATGACAAAAGCGGATCGAGGCCGGATGACCACCGTGCTCACCGCAGATACCGACATGCAGGTCCGGTCGTGCCGACCGCCCCCATTCAACCGAGAGCGCCATCAGGCGACCCGCGCCCTTGATATCGAGCACTTCAAACGGGTTGTCCTGCAGAATGCCGCGTTCGTTGTACATCGGGAGGAATTTATTCTCAGCATCCTCGCGCGAGAATGAAAACACGGCCTGGGTCAGATCATTGGTGCCGAAAGAGAAGAACTCGGCCACCTCGGCCATGCTTTCCGCACGCAGACAGGCTCGCACCACTTCCACCATGGATCCGAAGCGGCAGGGCACGGTCAGGCCGGTCTCGGCTTCGACTTCGGCACGTACGTCCTCGAGCTGTTGTCTGACCAGCCTGAGTTCCTGCACGGTGCAGACCTGCGGCACCATGATTTCCGGGTCAATCTCCAGCCCTTCGCGCAGGCATTCGACCACCGCCTCCAGCACGGCCCGAATCTGCATGCGGTAGATCTCGGGAAAACTGATGCCAAGCCGAACACCGCGATGGCCCAGCATGGGGTTGACCTCGCGAAGCCCTCGGACCTTGGCCAGAACCAGTTCCTTGCGCGCCAGCGCCGCATCCAGCTTTCTGCTGTTACCCAACTGCTGCATACCGGCAGTAAGCTCAGACTCCGAACCCCGGGCGGATTCGGCCAGCACCTCCATACCGCGCACGGCACCGCGCAGGTCGTGCAGCCGGGCGATTTCTTCCTCCAGCTGCCGCTCCTCAGGCAAAAACTCGTGAATCGGCGGATCCAGCAGGCGGATGGTTACCGGGCGCGGCGCCATGGCGCGGAACAGGCCGGCGAAATCCTCACGCTGGATGGGAAGCAACCGATCGAGGGCTTCTGCGCGGGCCTCAGCCGTCTCGGCGACGATCATGTCGACCACGATCGGCAGGCGATCGGCCGCGTTGAACATCCGCTCGGTGCGGCACAGGCCAATGCCGGTCGCCCCGTATCGCAGCGCCCGCTCGGCATCCTCGGGCGTGTCGGCATTGGCCCGGACCTTGATCCGCGCGTGCTCATCGGCCCAGCCCAGAAGCGTGGTCAGACTGTCGGTGAACTCGGGCTCCACGGTCGGCACCTCGCCGCGGTAAACCTCGCCGCTGCTGCCGTCGATCGTCAGCACGTCGCCCTCGCGAATGGTTTCGCGCCCGACCACTGCAATACGGCGCATCACGTCAACTTCAATGCCTTCAGCCCCGGCCACGCAGGGCTTGCCCATGCCGCGCGCCACGACAGCGGCATGCGAGGTCTTGCCGCCCCGGCTGGTCAGAATGCCGCGCGCGGCGAAAAATCCATGGATATCTTCAGGCTTGGTTTCCTCGCGCAGGAGCAGCACCGGCAGCCCCTGGCCACCCAACTCGACTGCCCGGTCAGCATCAAACACGACCTGTCCGCTGGCGGCACCGGGCGATGCCGGCAAACCGGCAGCCACCGGCTGGGCCTTGTGCGTGGGATCAAGGCTGGGAAACAGCATTTGTTCCAGCTGGGCCGGCTGAACCCGGGCCAGCGCCTCTTCACGGCTGATCAGGCCCTCGGCCTGCATTTCCACCGAGGTACGCACCATGGCAGCGGCGTTCATTTTGCCGTTGCGCGTTTGCAGGCAGTACAAAGTGCCGCGCTCGATGGTGAACTCGAAATCCTGCACTTCCCGGTAGTGCTGCTCGAGCTTCTCGCGCAGGGCCAGCAGCTCGGCATAGTTATCGGGCATGTCGCGCTCTAGCTCGGCAATCGGCAAGGGCGTGCGAATGCCTGCGACCACGTCTTCGCCCTGCGCATTGACCAGATACTCGCCATAGAGCAGGTTCTCGCCATCGCCGGGGTTGCGGGTAAACCCGACGCCGGTGGCGCTATCGCTGCCCATGTTGCCGAACACCATGGTGCAGATATTGGCCGCCGTGCCGTTGGCCTGCGCCTCGGTGATGCCGAACTCGCGCCGGTAATCAACCGCACGTCGGCCCATCCATGACTGAAACACGGCCCGAATAGACAGCTCAAGCTGCTCGTAGGGGTCGGACGGGAAGGCCCGCCCTGTCTGGCTGACCACCACCTCCAGAAAACGCTGTGCAATCTCGGCCAGGGCGTCGGCCGGGATATCGAGGTCGGCGCGAACACCGATTCGGGCCTTGATCTGCTCGAATTCATGATCAAATAGCTCGTCCGGCACGCCCAGCGCAACCTTGCCGAACAACTGGATGAAGCGGCGGTAGGCGTCATAGCCGAAGCGCGGGTTTCCGGTCTGGCGGATCAGGCCTTCGAGCGTGTCGGCATTCAGACCCAGGTTCAGGATGGTGTCCATCATGCCCGGCATCGACAGGGCCGAGCCCGACCGAACCGACACCAGCAGCGGGTTGTTCGGATCACCGAAGCCTTTTCCGGTTTTCTGCTCCAGCGCTGCCATCTGGCTGCGGGCTTCTTCCATCAAGCCCTCAGGCAGGCGTTTCTCCGCGTCGTCCAGAAAGCTGCGGCAGGCTTCGGTGGTGACCACGAACCCCGGCGGCACGTTGATGCCGATCTGGGTCATTTCACACAAGTTGGCGCCCTTGCCGCCCAGCAGGACCTTGTCCTTACCATCGCCCTGTTCGAAAGAGTAGATCCACCGTCGTGTCGTCATGTTTGCTGTTTCCGCATGTCCAGTTTTCAAGAGTAGCAAATGATTCAAGCCTGATCCGGGTTCAGCAAGCCAAGCGTGTGCTCGGCCACCATGCGCTCCTCGTCAGCCGGGATGACCCGGGTGGCAAACTCGGGCAGAAAATCCAGCCGCTGCACGATCCTGTCGCGAACCGGAGCGGCGTGTTCGCCGATGCCGCCGGTGAACACCAGCAGATCCAGTCCGCCCAGCGTCACCA
>SKIE01000254.1 GCA_007116585.1 Wenzhouxiangella sp.
ATCACCCGGCCGCTTTTGCCTGCGGCCTGCTCAACAGCCAGCCCATGGGCTTTTATGCGCCGGCCCAGATCATCAACGATGTGCGCCGGCACGGCGTCAGCGTCCGGCCGGTGGACGTCCGCTTCAGCGATTGGGACTGCGGGCTCGAACAACCTTGCCAGTCACCCAAAGCCCCACCAGCCGTCCGCCTGGGCTTGCGCATGGCCAAAGGCCTGCAACAAGACAGCGCCGAGCGAATCATGGCGGCACGGGCGCTTAAGCCTTTTCAAAACATGCAGGATCTGGCTGTGCGCGCGCAGCTGGACCGCGGGCAGCTGAAAAACCTGGCCGAGGCCGATGCGCTGAAAGGTTTGGCCGGCCACCGCCACCGGGCGCGCTGGGAGGCGCTGGCCGTGCAGCGCCAGGGCGACCTGCTCGACCAGGTTTCGATCCAGGAACCACGCACAACCATCCGGCCGCCGGATGCACACAGCGCCCTGCTGGACGACTATGCCAGCACGGGCGTCAGCCTGGCTAATCACCCCGTCGCCCTGCTGCGGCGACGGCTGAACCCGCGCGTACGCACCGCCCGGTCCTTACGCGACAGCGCCGACGGCAGCCAGGCCGAGGCCTGCGGACTGGTGACGCATCGCCAGCGCCCGGGCACGGCCTCGGGCGTGATTTTCCTGTCGCTGGAAGATGAGACCGGCATCATCAACGTCATCGTCTGGCCCAAGCTGATTGAGCGCTATCGAAAAGAAGTACTGCAAGGTCAAATCCTGCGCGTTGCAGGCACCCTGCAGAATGCGCAGGGCAGCCAACACCTGATTGCCCGTAGCCTGCACAGCGAAGATCATCGCTTCAGCGAGCTCCAGGCCGACTCGCGTGATTTTTGCTGACAGCAGAGCTCACCGGCCGCCCCCGGCAGCAGCTTGTTTACGCGGGTATGGCAATGCTATGGTAAGCGCTGTCATTTTGCTTCGATCAAGTCACTGATGGAGCTCCAACACATGCTTTCAACCTTCCTCATGAAATGTCCCGCGCTGGCAGCAGGCGGCCTTCTTGTTCTCACACTCGCGCTCCCCGCAAGCGCCCAAAACGCCAGCGGCCAGTTGCTGTGGAGCGACGAATTCGACTCAGGGACGCGTCCAGACAGCGCCGTGTGGTCTTATGATATTGGCACAGGCTCAAACGGCTGGGGCAACTGGGAACTGCAGAGTTACACCGACAGCATCGACAATGCCCGGGTTGAGGATGGCAATCTGATCATCACCGTGCGCGAGACCCGGGTGGGCGACACCCGAACCGGGTTTACCTCGGCGAGGCTGCGCACCGAGAACAAGCTGATGTTCCAGTACGGCTACATCGAGGCCCGCATCAAAATGCCTGATCTGAGCGACGGACTGTGGCCCGCCTTCTGGACATTGGGCAACAACTTCTCCACGGTTGGCTGGCCTGCCTGTGGCGAAATCGACATCATGGAAATGGGCTGGCGCGACGCGATTCGCGACGGCCGGGTCAACCGCTGGGTGAGTTCAGCCGCGCACTGGCAAAACCAGGGCCAGCATGCTTTCTTTGCCCGAACCTACGCCCCGGGACTGACCGAGCCTGCCGATCTGCACGGTGAATACCAGTTGTTCAGCATGGACTGGACGCCGGAGCGGATCACCACCTATCTCAACGGCAGAGAGATCTGGGCCATGGACATCACGCCGGGCAACTGCACCGACTGCCGGGAACTTCATCAACCCCATTTCATCCTTCTCAACGTGGCTGTGGGTGGCACCTACCCCAACATCCAAAACCGGAACCAGATCACCGCGCCGCTGCCGGCCGAAATGAAGGTCGACTATGTGCGTATTTACGATAACGGCCACACACAGCTGAGCGGCAGCAGCCTGGAGGGTCAGGAAGCAGCCATTGGCCCCGCCCACTCGGGATCATGGTTCCAGCCCCTGCAGGATGGCCACGGATTTTCCCTGGAGTTCGGTCAGTTACCCGACGGTAGCCCGCTGGCCGTCGCCTACTGGTACACCTATGACGACAACGGCAACCCGATCTTCATGATGGGCAACGGGGCACCAGAGGGCAACCGGGTCACCATCGAGTTCGTCTCGCCTGTCGGCATGGTGTATGGCGAGTTCGATCCGGACAGTGTGGTCAGGGAAACCGGCGGTATCGGGGTGTTCGAGTTCGAAGACCAGGACAACGGGACGTTCAGCTATACACCTTCGGATTTCACGGCCACCGCCTGGGGCCACAGCGGGATTGAGGATTTACCGATTCAGAAACTGTTCGGGGTCCCGGCTCCAGAGTCATTCGCGCAGTAAAGCGGCAAGCAGCCAAAAATTTACTGCCCTCGCGGGTGATTAGATACATTACTGGTCAGATACCGGCGTGCCGCAACGCCGAGCAGCAACAGCACGCTCAACACCAGCAGCGGCGCCAGTGTGGCCGGGTCCAGCGCCTGATCGGATTCCAGCGCTTCCACCAGGCCGTAGACCGCACCGGCATAAACGCCCCACTTGATCGAAAGACCGACCACGGCTGCGCCCAGGAAACCGACCAATCCCAAACCAAGCACGCCGCCGGCAAAGTTCACTACCGAGTGCGGGAAACCGGGCAGGATCCGCAGAGCCGTTTGCACAACCCAGCCGCCGTTATTGGACAGCAGACGAACCACGTGGGCGCCGACGCCTTCCGGCTCCCAGTCTCCGCGCAGGCGCGCACTGAAACGATACGCGCCGTAGGCGCCTCCGACGCTGCCGACGACCAGCAGCGCGGTTGCAATCAGCGGCGGCTGAAACGGGGCAATCAGCCAGATGCCGAGACTGCCCGGCAAGCCGAAGGTAAACAGCAGCGCCATGGCCAGCACCACTGCCAACAGAAACAGGGGATTGCCCGCCAGTTCGCGCCCGAAACCGAGCAGTTCATCAACGCCGTAGGGCTGCACGGAACCGACCACCACACCGGCCAGGATCAGCAGCGGCAGCAGCCATAAGCGACGCGGCCTCGCCGCATCGCCGGAAGTGTTGGATTCGTAAGCCATGGGCGCGGTTATAGCACGCCCCGTGCATGAGCCGGTTAGTTCGAGACGGCCCGCACCGTGCGCAGACCGCGCTGTGCCCGATCCAGGGCCCCACCCAATTCCGCCGACAGATCACGCACGTCTTCCAGCCCCACGGACAGCCGCAAAAGCCCCGGCGTGATGCCGGCGCGGGCCTGATCTTCCGGCGCCATGGCCGCATGGGTCATGGTTGCTGGATGGGCGACCAGGCTTTCAACACCGCCCAGGGATTCGGCCAGCGTCATCAGCCCAAGCCCATCGACAAAGGCTTCAACAGCCTCCAGCCCACCGCGCAACTCGAACGACAGCATGGCACCGAAACCGCGCTGCTGTCGTCGCGCCACCCCATGGCCTGAGTGGCTGTCCAGCCCCGGAAAGTGAACGCAGTCCACCGCCGGGTGCGCGCACAGCAACTCGGCCAGTTCGGCGGTGGTCTCCTGCGCCCGCTGAATCCGCACATCAAGGGTGCGCAATCCCCGGAGCGTCAGCCAGCTGTCCCACGCGCTACCCGTCACCCCGATGCAGTTGGCCCACCAGGCGATCTGCTCGCCCAGATCTGAGTTGGCGGCGATTACCGCACCGCCCACGACATCGCTGTGGCCGTTGATGTACTTGGTGGTGGAATGGACAACAAGGTCTGCGCCCAGCGCAATCGGGTTTTGCAGCGCAGGCGACAGAAACGTGTTGTCGGCCACCACCAGTGTTTCCAGTGCACGGGCCGCTTCGGTCACGGCGCGGATGTCGGTAATGCGCAGCAGCGGGTTGCTCGGCGTTTCCAGCCAGACCATGCGCACCGAATCATCCAGATCAGCGGGCCATCGCGTCGAATCGGAAAAATCAGTCCAGCGCAGCCGGAACGCGCCGCGGCTTGCCAGCGCGCTCATCAGGCGGAAGGTGCCGCCGTAGCAATCCAGCGGCGCCAGCAACACATCGTCCGGTTTCAGCAGCTGCAGGACCGTGGTGATCGCGCCCATGCCGGTGGCCATGACGGTCGCGGCCGCGCCACCTTCGAGTTCTGTGAGCGCCTCGG
>SKIE01000203.1 GCA_007116585.1 Wenzhouxiangella sp.
AAGACCAGCGGGCCGCGGTGATCGGCTCGGGATTTGGCGGCTTGAGTCTGGCCATCCGGCTACAAGCTGCCGGTGTTCAGACCACGCTGCTGGAAAAACGCGACAAGCCCGGCGGACGTGCCTACGTCTACCACGACCAGGGCTTTACCTTTGACGGCGGCCCAACGGTCATCACCGATCCAGGCGCACTTGAAGCGCTCTTTACGCTGGCAGGGAGGCGTCTTGCGGATTACGTCGAATTAATGCCTGTCGAGCCCATGTATCGTCTGGCCTGGGAAGATGGCGATGTATTCGACTACACCAACGACGCCGATCAGCTCGAGGAACAGATTCGGCGGCGTCACCCGGATGACGTTGACGGCTATCGGCGCTTTCTGGAGTACTCGCAAAAGGTCTTCGAAAAAGGCTACCTGGAACTGGGCCACGTCCCCTTTTTGAACTTTGGCTCCATGCTGAAAGTCGCTCCCACGCTGATCAAGCTCCAGTCATGGCGCAGCGTGTATAGCCAGGTCTCGAAGTTCATCAAGGATGAACACCTGCGCCAGGCCTTTTCCTTCCATCCCTTGCTGGTGGGCGGCCATCCGTTCAAGACTTCGGCCATCTACACGCTGATTCACGCACTGGAGCGCAAGTGGGGCGTCTGGTTTGCCCGCGGCGGCACCGGGGCGCTGGTCAACGCAATGGTGCGATTGTTCGAAGACCTTGGCGGCACGCTGCGGCTCAACAGCGAAGTCGTGCGCATGGATACCCGGGATGAGCGTATCTCGGGTCTTGCCTGCGCTGATGGGTTTACCGGGCAATTCGACGCGGTAGCCAGTAATGCCGATGTGCTGCACACCTATGCCAAGCTGCTGGGCCATACCGAGCGCGGTCGAAAACAGGAAAAGGCGCTGCGCCGACGCTCCTGGAGCATGTCGCTGTTTGTGATCTACTTCGGGCTGAAGCGTGTCCACCCGCAGCTCAAGCACCACATGGTGATCTTCGGGCCGCGCTATCGCGAACTGATCGACGAGATTTTCAACGCGCCGACGCTGGCCGACGACTTTTCGCTGTATCTGCATGCCCCGTCCGTGACCGACCCGTCGCTGGCGCCGGAAGGCTGTAGCACCTACTATGTACTCTCACCCGTACCGCATCTAGGCACCGCCGACATCGACTGGGACGAAATGGCCCCGAAGTATACGCAGCGCATTCTGGACTACCTGGAAAAACACTACATTCCCGGGCTCAATGAAGACCTGGTGACGTGTCGTACGCTGCATCCATTCGGCTTCCGCGACGAGTTGAATTCGCATCTGGGTTCAGCTTTTTCGGTCGAGCCTGTGCTCACCCAGTCGGCCTGGTTCAGACCGCACAACCGGGACACCAGCATCCGCAATCTGTACCTGGTCGGTGCCGGCACCCACCCCGGAGCCGGAATTCCCGGCGTGGTCGGATCAGCCAGAGCCACGGCCAGCCTGATGCTCGAGGACTTTGGCCTGCCGGTGCCGGGGCACTGATCGACGTGGACGGCGGAAACACAGCCCGGCTGGTTCAGCAAGCCGACGACATCATCCGCCGCGGCTCGAAGAGTTTTGCGGCCGCAACCCGGCTGTTTCCGCGTCATCTCCGGCGCGATGTCGTTCTGCTCTACACCTGGTGTCGCCACTGTGATGACCTGATCGACGGGCAGGAACTGGGCGCCGGTGCCATCTCGACAGCCTCGCGGGAAACGCTGGAGAACCTGCGGGCCCAATCGCTGGCGGCACTGCAAGGTGCGGCGAGCGGTCAACTCCCGTTTCAGGCGCTGGCCGACTTGGCACAGCGCCACCCGCTGGACCAGGCACTGATCGAGGCCCACCTGGCCGGGTTCGAGCTGGATGTCGTCGGCTGGGAGCCACAGTCCCTGGATGACACGCTCAAGTACTGTTATCACACCGCAGGCACCGTCGGCATCATGATGGCCAGACTCATGGCCGTCTCCGATGCCCAGACACTGTGCCGGGCAAGCGATCTTGGCATCGCCTTCCAGCTGACCAACATCGCGCGAGACGTCGTAGAGGATGCCAGGGCAGGTCGAAGCTATCTGCCAGCCGCATGGCGCGATCAGGCGGGGCTTGCCATAGCAGATCTGGCCGCGCCTGAACGGCGTGAACAGGTCTTTCCGCTGGTCCGCCGACTGATCGGAGAGGCCGAACCGTACTATCACTCGGCCGCGACCGGTGTTCGCGAGCTGCCGCGTCGCGCCGCCTGGGCGGTAGGAACGGCCCGATCGGTGTATCGGGACATCGGCCACAAGATCGTGCGACTGGGCCCGCGTGCACTTGACCGGCGCATCTACACCGGACGGGGACGCAAATTCTGGCGCATGGCAACCGCACTGCCCGGCGCAATGGCCGCCCGCGGCCAGCAGCACGCGACAAGGTCGCGAAACGGCCTGTGGACGCCGCCCGAGATCGCCTGAAGCTCGCCCTCGGCGCCGGTGCCGGGCAGTTTCCCCAACCCCCTGCAAGCCAGGCCCGGCCGCTCAGGAAAGGCGCCAAAGTCTTGCCTTGTTAAGGCTTTGGCGTTACCCTGAATGAAAAGAATGTGAATCAGAACTTGCTTCGTACTATCCCAGTTTTCAGCGCCAAGCTTTCAGGGAAGACCGCGTAGATCATGTGGCGCGCCCTCAGTGCGGCGGTCTGGACCCTGCGCATCACACTACCCAAGGTCGCGACCGGCTGGATGTTCGCCTTGCTGACGATTGATTTCAATCGCGTCGCCATCTTTGAGCTTGGCATTGCTGCGATTGTCGTCACGGCACTGCTGTCGATCCATTACTTCATGGCGCCGTTTCAGGTCATCGTGGGACGCATCGCGGATACGCGCCCCGTCTTCGGGTATCGACGGACGCCGTACATGTTGCTGGGCGGCATCATCGCCAGCCTTCTGTTCATGGCTTTGCCATCGGTGACGCTGGGCATGGGAAGCGGCTCAGCGCTCTGGATGATGGGCGCCATCATCCTGTTTACGCTGTTCGGGCTGTCAACCGCGATCATGGGCGTGACCTATCACGCGCTGCTGGCCGAAGTGACCACGAGCAAGAACCGCGGCCTGGTGATTTCGCTGGCGTGGATCGTGATGATCATGAGCACGATCGTGGCCACGGTAGTGATGAACATCGTACGGCCGGAGTTTTCGCCCGAGGCGATGCAAAACCTGTACAACCTCACCCCACTGGTCGTGATCGGCAGCATCCTCCTGGGCGTGGTCGGGATCGAAAAGCGCATGAAGCCTGACGAGCAGGAAGCGGCGCGGCTGAAGGCGATATCACTGGCACCGCCCGGCAATCCGTTTGTTTCGGCCTATGGCCTGCTTCGGCAAAATCGCCAAACGCGGGCGTTCTTCGCTTTCATTGCCATCGCCATGTTCTCCATTTTCCTGCAGGAAAACATCATTGAAGTGTTTGGTGCAGAGGTGTTCGGCATGCCGATCACCGAGACTTCAACCATGCAGCGATTCTGGGGCGGCGGTGTACTGGTCGGCATGCTGTTGACCGGGATGCTCAGCTACATGCTCAGAATCCCCAAAAAGACGCTGGTCGTTGTAGGGTTGATCGGCACGGCAGCGGCATTCGTGGTGTTGGGCTTTTCTTCCCTGCTCGAGATCAAGCCAATGGTCAAGCCGGTCCTGTTCGGCATGGGCATTTTCATCGGCATGTTCAATGTGGGTGCTCTGGCCCTGATGATGGAGATGACCGTCGCTGGCGCAACCGGACTGTACATGGGCTTGTGGGGCACCGCGCAATCCCTGGGTATGGGCCTGTCTTCGGTCGGTAGCGGCACCCTGCACACCAGCCTGATCGGCAGTGGCCTTTTGGCACCAAGTCACGCCTATTTCGGCATCTTCCTGCTGGAGGCGCTGGGTCTGCTCGTTGCCGGCTACATCATTCACGGCATCAGCGTGCATGTCTTTCAGTCTCGCGCCAGTGAACCGGTTCAGGATCCCGCTCCAGACAAGCCCTTTTCCGGTACGGGGACAGCCGCCAGTGTCTGACGCCACGGCTGGCACCTGCATCACCTGCACTGTTGTTTTGAAATGACCA